>NZ_JBYSWF010000002.1:0-226426 GCF_058780865.1 Pseudomonas sp. GP01-A4 | reverse complement strand
AATGAGTGTCCGGATCAGCGTGGAATCACTGTCCGGATGCGCGTGGAATGGGTGTCCGAGTCAGCGTGGAATCCGCATATTTAACCGGTTAGTTCAGGGGAGCGGTTTTTGGAATTGGCCGCAAGATGCATGTTAGGACAAGGTTTGCTGCCAAATGTTCAACCTGAATTGCAAAGAGGCCGCATCATGCCTCAGATTTGCCAGTTCCTTGGCGTCAATTCTGTGACAAATATTGAACCGGCTACCGGCTTTATGCCAGTACTCATTTCAAAATTTGCGGACTGGTTGGAAAACTTTCCGCGGACGCACCCAAATGAGTGTTGAGCCCGCAGACCCTGGGCGCAAAAGGCTTTTCGGGCGCACATCCTATAGCAATATGGCCTTTTGCCCTTAACTTTAAGATTAGTGGCAAATTGCCAATTTACGAATGCGGAGCGACATATGGTCGGCTGTCCGGACGGACGAGCCGAGGCGTGGCAGCGATTTTAGCGAGGGCGACGAGCGGAGGGATTCAGCGCAGTACGGGATCGAATTTGATGCGCCGACCAATGAAGACTGCCAATACCCACAGGCTGCCAAACACGCCGGCGGCGACGAAGGAGACTGTCTGTACGTCTTGCGACAATACGTTCAGGCCGAGGCCGGCGGCGGCCAGTGCCAGGGTCAGAAACAGCCAGGCGGACTTGTTCATGGAATGCTCCGGTAAGCGGTTCAGAAAACCCAGTGTTCAGCGGCAGGAGCAGCTTGAGTGCCCTGGGTCAGTTGCAGTGGGGATTGCATGTTCGGCTTCATGACAGCCAGTTGCGGGCGCTGCTGCAGGTGATGGGGAATCGCCTGGCTGACCTGCGCGGCGTCGTCGGAAGTGGTGGACTGAAAATGGAACATCACCAGCGCAGCCAGTGCAACGGTATTGAGGGCTAGTAGAAGTGCGCTGTTCATGTGCATGTTCTCCGCAGATGGCTGGGCCGGACTGTATTTGTAGGATAAAGGATTGCAGGTGTCGTGCCAGTCTTTAATTGACAATAAATCCTTTAAAATCATACATTTATATAGCGTCCAGATTGCCATGCTGTTGCAATTTGCAATGATGGCATTTTGGGGGAGTGCATTTTGCACGATGGTCCGAACCGTCCGTAATCGTTGAGCGGAATACCACCGGCTGTCACTGGCATGGGCCTACACTCAAAAAGCCAACGGACGACATGACAAAATTCACCTGCGCCGTTAACATGCACGCCGTCCGTCGCCGTGCCCATCGCCGGTTGGCTGTCATTAGTCCCAGTAGCTCAATTGGATAGAGCATCCCCCTCCTAAGGGGAAGGTTGGCCGTTCGAACCGGCCCTGGGACACCACTTCACCGTTGCTGCCCATGCGGCCTCGACGTCCGCAAGCCCCGATCAGATTTATCTGGCGGGGCTTTTTTGTGGCCGGGCGTTTGAGTGCGGCAGACTTTTCAAACACCAACCGAACCTTGCCCGCGTTTGAGGTTCACACGGGAGGCAAGAACGGGGCGGCGCAAGTATTCGTCTGCATCGTGTACCTCGCGGGTGACTGGCGAGCGTCTGACACGTAGCCAATTGGCATGAGCAAAATATTCCCCGGCAACCGCATGTTTTGGCTGTCCGGACCCGACGACCCGGGACTATCATTCCGGTAGTCCTGACACCCACAGCAAGGAGCCGCTCGGAACGCCGATGCGCCAGATCTGGAAACCTTTTCGAGCCCTTTATTTTGCTTCCCTGATGATGCTGATCGGCTCTGGCCTGCTCAGTACTTACCTGGCCTTGCGCCTGGCGGCAGATCACGTCGACAGCCTGTGGGTCGGTGCGTTGATGGCCGCCAACTATTTTGGCCTGGTGTTGGGGGGCAAGATCGGTCACCGCCTGATTGGCCGCGTCGGGCATATCCGGGCCTACGCCACCTGTGCCGGGATCGTCGGCGCGGCGGTGTTGGGCCACGGGCTGATCAACTGGCTGCCAGCCTGGATTGTGCTGCGGATGATTGTCGGCCTGGGCATGATGTGCCAGTACATGGTCATCGAGAGCTGGCTTAACGAACAGGCTGAAGCCAAGCAACGCGGTGCGGTGTTCAGCGGCTATATGATCGCCTCGTACCTGGGCCTGGTGCTGGGCCAGTTGATCCTTGTGATGCACCCGCAGTTGGGGCTTGAGTTGCTGATGCTGGTCGCGCTGTGTTTTGCGCTGTGCCTGGTGCCGGTGGCCATGACTCGCCGTATTCACCCGGCGCCGCTGCATCCAGCGCCGATGGAGCCGCGCTTCTTTATCAAGCGGGTGCCGCAGTCCCTCAGTACGGTGTTGGGGGCCGGGCTGATCGTCGGCTCGTTCTACGGCTTGGCGCCGCTGTACGCGTCTCAGCAAGGGCTGACCACCGAGCAGGTCGGCCTGTTCATGGGTAGCTGCATTTTCGCCGGGCTGTTGGTGCAGTGGCCATTGGGCTGGCTGTCCGATCGATATGACCGCGCGCTGTTGATTCGCTGTTTCGCCTTGTGCTTGGCGGTGGCCGCGTTGCCGTTGGCGATCATGACCCAGGTACCACTGGAAGTGCTGTTCGTCGCGGGCTTTCTCTGTTCCCTGGTGCAGTTCTGCCTGTACCCGCTGGCCGTGGCGTTTTCCAACGACCACGTCGAGGGTGATCGCCGGGTGTCGCTCACTGCGATGTTGCTGGTGACCTACGGCATCGGCGCCAGTGTCGGCCCGCTGTTGGCCGGTGTGGTGATGAAGCTGTTCGGCAGCCATATGCTGTATGCGTTTTTCAGCGTGTGTGCATTGATCCTGGTGTGGCGCATCCGGCCCAAGGCGGTCACCAACCTGCATCAGGTGGACGACGCACCGCTGCATCACGTGGCGATGCCCGACAGCATGTCCAGTTCGCCCCTGGTAGCATGCCTCGATCCGCGAGTGGACGAACAGGTGGTGCAGGACCAGATGCAGACCGCCGTTGTGGATCCCGAGCCGGAAGTCGATCCCGAACTGGATCAGCCGGAGCCTGTCACCGAGCCACCAGAGCATCCGGACCCGGATGATCACCCCCATGACTTGAGCAGGGCGCGCCCCTGAAAGCAAAAACGGGCAGCCCCCTTGAGGGACTGCCCGTTTTTTTGTCGCGACCTTTATTGTTTAAAGGTCGTCGTCCTTGTCAAACCGCCGCGCTTCACGCTGCAGTTGATACACAAACCGCTCGACCTGACGCTGCACCAGCCCGCTCATGTTATGAAAACGTAGGCCGGCGAAGGTGGTGTTGATCCTTTCTTCGAAGTGCAGGTAACGCAGTTCTACCGAGGTGGTCATGCTGCCAAAGGGTAGCGCGGCGATAAATCGGTCGTAGACCTGGCCCAGTTGCAGGCGCTCGGAAATATCCCCTTCGAAGCGCAATTTGCAGCCGGTGGCGGAAATATCCAGCAACTTGCCGCTGATGGGGGCCTTGAGTTTGTCGCCGCCCAGTTCGACGCTCACCAGTTGCGCCAGCTTCAACGCCGCGCGGAAGGCGTTGCGACGCTGATGGTAAATCACCTCGCCAGGCATGCTGCCGCGGTAAATACGATGGCCGCCGGCTTCATCGAGGGTCAGGGTGCCGTTGCTTTCCCAGGCTACCCGCACCCCCTCGTGAAAACCTTCGATCCGGAAAGCTTCGCCATTCTCGAGGTAGCGTTCGCCGTCGCGCGGGACCATTTCGTCCAGGGCCAGTGTCTTGCTGTCCCGGTCGATTTCCACCAGGTAGCTTTGAAACCGCTGGTTGCGTTCATGGAAGGTGATGATCAGCGGATCATGGCTTTCTTGCAGCATCCGCAAGGTGCCAGCGATTTCCAGCGGCGTGGTGAGTACCTTGGGTGGCTGCGGAGCATCTTCCGCGTTAAGGGTGTTGAACACGGTTCTTCCATCTCCAGACAAAATACGACTACACGCAAGTGATGTCATTTTGCCAGTATGTGGCGCGACTTGGATAGGGCGCGCTCAAACTGGTTTCAGGCTTGGCTGCGGGTGCTTGGCTTGGCCAGGCGTGAGGTGGAGCCTTGAGCGTTGTAGAGAGCCGGAGGCTCGCCGCCGTGGAGGATACGCAACTGATTGGCGGTCGTGGCTTGCTGAAGCTGGATGGCCTGGCCGTTGAGGAGGTTGGTTTCCTGGCACAGGGTCAGCAACTGGTTGAGTTCTTTGCTCTGGGCCAGCAACTGGTCGCCCACCGTGGAGTGGCTGGCGAGTTGTTCCAGGCCCTTGTGGTCGGCCGTGAGGCCCAGGCTGATCAGAATCTGGCTGCGCTTCTTGCCGTGCTGTTCCAGCAGGACGATCAGCGATTGCTTGCGCGCCAGGATTTCTTCCAGCATGCGCATGTCCCGGCCGTACAGGGCCAGTGATTCTTCTCGAAGGAGCTCCAGCAGCTGCTGTGCGGGAGGCAGGTCTTCAATGATCAGTTGTAGCAAGTTTTCGTCGTGCATGGCTGGCCTTGGGGTTTAAGCGTCCAAAAGCCTGGCGCAGGCCTTTGCCTAGCGCTCGGCTTCGAAGTTAAGCAGTTTGCTGGCTACACGGTTGCTGTCGACCTTATAGCTGCCATCGGCAATCGCCTGTTTCAATTCGGCCACACGGGCTTTATTGACAACTGGCTGATCGCTCAGCGAGTCAGTGACCTTCTGCAACTGTTGAGCCTCATTGCTCAGGTGTACCGATTCCCCGCTTTGGCTCGCACCGGCCTGTTCTGTCTTGGCAGGCAGAGGCTGGGACTTGGCTTCAACGCTGTCTTTGGCACCGTTGGTGCGCGAAGAACCGGGCGTTGGCAGGGCGTTATTCAAACGACTGAAATCGATGACCATGTTAAAAAAACCTCTGGGTATTTGGACGCTTGCCATGTTTTCGGCCATACCCGGACAAACTTTAGGCTCGATTGACAATAAACCTATGCGCGATGCCGCTTTGCGCACAGTGTAGGAAAAGCTGGCGTCCGATGCCAGTGATCTATAAAGCCACCTCAACCTGCCCCGGCGCAGTCACCCGGGCCTTGATCACGCGGTTGGAATTCAGGTTCTTGACGCGAATCTGTTCACTCATGCCGCCGTTGGACAGGGCTTCCCCCGGCATTTTTACATTCAGGCCACCGCTGCTGGCGGAAATCACCACCTGGTCACCTTTGCGCACGACTTCGGCCTGCTCGAGATGGACCAGGGTAATCACCTGGTCAGCAACCATTGGTCGGGTAAGTTTCTGCCCGAGTGCCTGGTCAAGGGACGTGAGGTAGCTCTGGGTGATCATGCTGATGTCGCGCTCGCGCATCGCGACGTCATCATAACCAATGATTCCGGTACGTTTCAGCGGGCGCGTCACCACCACCACTTCGCGAAACAGTTTGACTTGGGCGGGCACGAACACCGTCCAGGGCGAGGCGCCTTCGCAGCGCACTTTCACGGTCACGCGCCCGATGGGCTGGGCGGGGCTTTCCAGGGAAGCTGTCAATTCTCTGTCGCACATGGGCATGCGCAGGCGCGGATCCAGCTGGTTGACCTGGATTTCGTAGCGGCCCGGTGTCTGCGTCGTGGCCAGATAATCTTCTACAGTGAACTCAAGAAAGCCTTGAGTGACGCCGATAAGCAGATCAGGCAAGGTGACGTTATCGGCGCGGGCCGGCTGGCCCGTAGCCAAGGCAAGCAACGCCATCGAGACGCAGAGCAATCTGCGGTACTGTGGGGATCGGAGGCGTCGGGAAACTGTCGTTTTGATGTCCATGGCCAATAAAAAAGCAAAGCTCGTGCCGTTTAGTGTTGGGTACGCGTCGTACCCCTAAGTTTTAGCGTAGGAGTCTGGGCATGGCCGGTGTAATGGATTCAGTGAACCAGCGCACACAGCTGGTGGGGCAGAATCGCCTGGAGTTGCTGTTGTTCCGTCTGGACGGCAAGCAGCTGTACGGGATTAATGTCTTCAAGGTTCGCGAAGTGTTGCAGTGTCCCAAGCTGACAATAATGCCCAAGTCCAGCCCGGTGGTTTGCGGTGTGGCCAACATTCGTGGCGCGACCATCCCGATTCTTGACCTGGCAATGGCCACCGGTTCGGCGGGATTGCAGGACCGCGAGAGCCCGTTCGTGATCATTACCGAGTACAACACCAAGACCCAGGGTTTCCTGGTGCGCTCGGTGGAGCGCATCGTCAACATGAACTGGGAAGAGATCCATCCGCCGCCCAAGGGCACCGGTCGCGATCACTACCTCACGGCGGTGACGCGGGTCGACAACCAGTTGGTGGAAATCATCGACGTGGAGAAAATCCTCGCCGAAGTGGCCCCGACCTCCGAGGCGATATCGGTGGGTGTGGTAGACGCCGAAACCGCGCACAAGGCGATCTCACTGCGGGTGCTGACGGTGGACGATTCTTCGGTTGCGCGCAAGCAGGTGTCCCGTTGCCTGCAGACCGTTGGGGTCGAAGTGGTCGCGCTCAATGACGGTCGCCAGGCCCTGGATTACCTGCGCAAGCTGGTGGATGAGGGCAAGAAGCCGGAAGAAGAATTCCTGATGATGATCTCCGACATCGAGATGCCGGAAATGGACGGCTACACCCTCACGGCCGAGATACGCAACGACCCACGCATGCAAAAACTACATATCATCCTGCATACTTCGTTGTCGGGTGTATTCAATCAGGCGATGGTCAAGAAGGTCGGTGCCGATGACTTCCTGGCCAAATTCCGCCCTGATGACCTGGCATCCCGGGTAGTCGACCGGATCAAGGCAGCAGATCACGGCTAGGGGCCTTTTCCCTGGCGGTCACACGATTTAAGAGGCGGTATCATTGTCTACGGGTAATTTGGATTTCGAACAGTTCCGGGTCTTCCTGGAAAAGGCCTGTGGCATATTGCTCGGTGAAAACAAGCAGTACCTGGTATCCAGCCGTCTCAACAAACTGATGGAGCAGCAAGGCATCAAGTCCCTCGGGGAGTTGGTGCAACGGATCCAGGGCCAGCCACGCAGCGGGCTCAAGGAGATGGTGGTCGACGCCATGACCACCAACGAAACCTTGTGGTTTCGCGATACCTATCCGTTTGAAGTGCTCAAGAACAAGGTGCTGCCCGAGGCGATCAAGGCCGCTCCCGGCCAGCGCCTGCGCATCTGGTCGGCGGCCTGTTCGTCGGGACAGGAACCGTATTCGATTTCGATGGCCATCGATGAGTTCGAGCGGACCAACATGGGCCAGTTGAAGGCCGGGGCGCAAATCGTGGCCACGGATTTGTCCGGCACCATGCTCACCAACTGCAAGACCGGCGAGTACGACAGCCTGGCGCTGGGGCGCGGGTTGTCCCAGGAGCGCTTGCAGCGTTTCTTCGATCCCAAGGGAGCAGGGCGTTGGGCGGTCAAGGCGCCGATCAAGAGCCGGGTGGAGTTTCGTTCGTTCAACCTGCTGGACAGTTATGCCAGCCTGGGCAAGTTCGACATGGTGTTTTGCCGCAACGTGCTGATCTACTTCTCGGCCGAGGTGAAGAAAGACATTCTGTTGCGCATCCACGGCACCCTCAAGCGTGGCGGTTATCTGTTCCTGGGGGCTTCCGAGGCGCTGAACGGTTTGCCGGATCATTACCAGATGGTGCAGTGCAGTCCTGGAATCATTTACCAGGCCAAGTGATGAGTGCTTGGACAAAAAGGGAGGCCTGCACAGGCCTCCCTTTTTTATGGCCGCAAAGCGGCAAGCCCTCATTGCCGCTTTACTGGCGTTTCGCGGAAACCCTTTGCCGCTTTTCTGGCATTGCCGCCGGCAATTCCCTCTCAAACCCTTGATTTACGGGGCTCAAGCAACTTGGCATGGCCCTTGCTAAATCCTTGTTACGAAAAGCAGGTCAGCCCCTAAAGGTTTCCGCCATGAGCATCAGCTTCGATAAAGCGCTCGGTATCCACGAACAAGCACTGGGCTTTCGCGCCCAGCGTGCCGAAGTCCTGGCCAACAACATCGCCAACGCCGACACCCCGAACTACAAGGCTCGGGACCTGGACTTCTCTGCCGTGCTCGCCGCCCAGCAAGACAAGACCAAGAACGGCACCTTCGCCCTGAACATGACCAACAGCCGTCATATCGAGGCGCAAGGCCTGGGCAATGGTGACGAGTCGCTGCTGTATCGCACGCCGATGCAACCGTCGATCGACCAGAACACCGTGGACGCCCAGTTGGAGCAATCGGCCTACGCCGAGAACTCAGTGAACTTCCAGGCCAGCTTCACCCTGCTCAACAGCAAATTCAAAGGGCTGATGTCAGCCCTGCGTGGAGAATAAGCCATGTCCCTCGCCAGTGTTTTCAATATTGCCGGTAGTGGCATGAGTGCGCAGACCACGCGCCTCAACACCGTCGCCAGTAACATCGCCAACGCCGAGACCGTGTCTTCGAGCATTGACCAGACCTACCGCGCCCGGCACCCGGTGTTCGCCACCATGTTCCAGGGCGGCCAGGGCGGCCAGAGTGGCAGCGGCGATTCGCTGTTCCAGAACCAGGATGCCGCAGGCCAGGGCGTGCAGGTGCTCGGTGTGGTCGAAGACCAGAGCAACCTCGAAGCCCGCTACGAGCCGAACCACCCTGCCGCGAACGAAAAAGGGTACGTGTACTACCCCAACGTCAACGTGGTCGAGGAAATGGCCGACATGATTTCCGCCAGCCGCTCGTTCCAGACCAACGCGGAAATGATGAACACCGCCAAAACCATGATGCAGAAGGTCCTGACCCTGGGTCAGTGATAAGGGGCGCCAAATAATGGCCATTGTTGATAACAGTTCGACGAACACGGCAGTCCAGGACCTTTTTAACTCCAAGGTCAAGACGGCGACAGATAACACCAGCGTCGGTGACGCCGCCAAGTCGGCGACGGGCAACCAGGCGATGGGAAAGGACGCGTTCCTGCAATTGCTGGTGACCCAGCTGAAAAACCAGGACCCGCTGTCGCCCCAGGACAATGGCGCGTTCGTCGCACAGTTGGCGCAGTTCAGCAGTCTGGAAGGCATCAACAACCTGAATGACTCGGTGAATGCGATTTCCAGCAACTTCAGCTCCTCCCAGGCGCTGCAGGCTTCGTCGCTGGTGGGGCGTTCGGTCATCACCCAGACCGACAAGGCGATGGTGGATACCAGCAAGAGCATGACCGGTTCCGTGGCGGTGACGGCGGCGACGGGCAACGTCTCCGTCAAGATCACCGACAAGGATGGCAACGTCGTTCGCACCATCGACATGGGCGCCCAGAGCGCCGGCAACTCCAGCTTCGTCTGGGACGGCAAGACCGATGCGGGTGAGACGGCGCCACCCGGCACCTACACCTTCAATGCCACCACCAAGAATGACAAGGGTGACTCGGTGGCCCTCGCCACCTCGCTGCCGGCAACGGTGACCAGCGTAACCCTGGGCACGAACGGCGCTGAAATGGTGCTGAACCTGGCGGGCGGCCTGGGCAGTATCAAGCTGTCGCAAATTCAGACTATCGGTACATAGAGCCGGCTAAATACGGCAAAAGGAGAGAACAATGTCTTTTAACATCGGCCTTAGCGGCCTCTATGCGGCCAACAAACAACTGGACGTGACGGGCAACAACATCGCCAACGTCGCGACCACCGGCTTCAAGTCGTCCCGTGCGGAATTCGCGGATATCTACGCGGCTTCCAAGCTGGGTACCGGCCAGAACAGCATCGGCAATGGCGTGAACCTGGCGGCCGTGTCCCAGCAGTTCACCCAGGGTGACGTCAACAACAGCGGCGGCACGCTCGACATGGCGATCCAGGGCGGCGGCTTCTTCGTGCAGAAGGGCAGCGACGGTTCGCTGGAATACACCCGCAACGGTGCGTTCCGGGCCGACAAGGACGGCTACATCACCAACAACACCGGCACCTCGCGCCTGCAAGGCTACGCAGCGGATGCCGATGGCAACATCCAGAAGGGCGGCTTGACCGACCTGCAGCTCAACCTGTCGTACCTGCCACCGAAGGCTTCGAGCAAGGTGGACTCCACCAGTAACCTGAACTCCTCCGAGACGGCGATCGACCAGACGGCGCACCCGTTTGATCCGACCAAATCGGACAGCTTCACCACTCAATATTCCACCACGCTGTACGATACGCAGGGCAACGCGCATCCGATGGTGCAGTACCTGGTGAAGACCGACTCCAACACCTGGAAGTCCTACACCCTGATCGATGGGCGCAACCCTGACGGCTCGCCGATCAGCGGCACCGGTACTGACGTGAAAGCGCCAGTCGCCTCGACGCTGTCGTTTGACACCTCCGGCAAGCTGACCGGGATCGTTACCCCGCCAGCCACCGCTTCCAATACCACCCTGACCATTTCCGACTGGAAGCCGGGCGGCCTGGTCAATGGTGTCTGGACGCCTAACGGTGCGGCCGCCAACGCAGACGGCGTGGCCGTCAACATGGGGAACATCACCCAGTACAACTCCGCCACCTACCGCAACCCGCCGACCACCGATGGCTACGCCACCGGGCAAATCACCGGGCTGAAAATCGACGGCAGCGGCGTACTGTTCGCCACGTTCAGCAACCAGCAGAGCAAGGCCATCGGCCAGATCTCCCTGGCCAGCTTCAACAACGAGCAGGGCCTGCAGCCAGCCGGCGGCACCACCTGGAAAGAAACCTTCGCGTCGGGCCAGCCGGGTTTTGATACCCCGCAAGTCGGCACCCTGGGTTCGATCGTGGCCAACTCCCTGGAGAACTCCAACGTCAACCTGACCAACGAGCTGGTGGACCTGATCAAGGCCCAGAGCAACTATCAGGCGAACGCCAAGACCATCTCCACCCAAAGCACCATCATGCAGACCATCATTCAGATGACCTGATGTTGTCGCTTTAACTCGCTTTACCGAAAAGCCCCTCGCGTGAGGGGCTTTTTTTTGGACGTTCAGATAACGCCTATAGGCGGGGGCGTCACAGGCGGATACACGGCTGTCGGAACGGTACAAGGCCAACCGGGCGATATCTGGAGCGGATTCAGTCAGGGCCCTGGCGGCAACTGCATCACTGTTTCAGCGATAAAGGTCGCCATGATGCACGTCGGTCAGAAGCCCACCGATGTTTTCAAGGAGGTGAAATACCTGCGCGAATCGCGACGGTGTTGTTCCAGGCAAAAGAAAACCCCCGATACGCCGTAGGCCTATCGGGGGTTTTTCAACCTTGGGTGGTTAGACCCAGGGTGTGCTCAGCTTATTGGCAAGCTTCGCAATCCGGCTCGTCGATCGCGCAGGCTTTAGGCACTGGCGCCGGGCCGGCAGGTGCGGCGAGAACCGAATCATCACCGTGGTTGCCGCCGCTGGAAACAGCGTTCAGCTTGCCGGTGTTGATGGTCGACTTCTCGGTGCTGGTGGCAGCCAGGGCACGGAGGTAGTAAGTGGTTTTCAGGCCACGGTACCAGGCCATGCGGTAGGTCACGTCGAGCTTCTTGCCCGATGCGCCGGCGATGTACAGGTTCAGCGACTGAGCCTGGTCGATCCACTTCTGACGACGGCTGGCGGCGTCGACGATCCACTTCGTGTCCACTTCGAAGGCAGTCGCGTAGAGCTCTTTGAGTTCTTGCGGGATGCGCTCGATCTGCTGCACCGAACCGTCGTAGTACTTCAGGTCGTTGATCATGACCGAGTCCCACAGGCCGCGGGCTTTCAGGTCGCGAACCAGGTACGGGTTGATCACGGTGAATTCGCCCGACAGGTTCGATTTCACATACAGGTTCTGGTAGGTCGGTTCGATCGACTGCGACACGCCAGTGATGTTGGCGATGGTGGCGGTCGGTGCGATGGCCATGATGTTGGAGTTACGAATGCCTTTCTGCACACGGGCACGTACCGGCGCCCAGTCCAGGGATTCGTTCAGGTCAACGTCGATGTACTTCTGGCCACGTTGCTCGATCAGGATCTGTTGCGAATCCAGCGGCAAGATGCCTTTGGACCACAGCGAACCCTGGAACGTCTCGTAGGCGCCACGCTCGTCGGCCAGGTCGCAGGAAGCCTGGATCGCGTAGTAGCTGACCGCTTCCATGGACTTGTCGGCGAACTCGACTGCAGCGTCCGAACCGTAAGGAATGTGCTGCAGGTACAGCGCGTCCTGGAAGCCCATGATGCCCAGGCCGACCGGACGGTGCTTGAAGTTGGAGTTCTGCGCCTGGGGTACCGAGTAGTAGTTGATGTCGATAACGTTATCGAGCATGCGAACGGCGGTGTTCACGGTGCGTTCCAGCTTGGCGGTGTCCAGCTTGCCGTTGACGATGTGGTTCGGCAGGTTGATCGAGCCCAGGTTGCAAACGGCGATCTCGTCCTTGTTGGTGTTCAAGGTGATCTCGGTGCACAGGTTCGAGCTGTGGACCACGCCCACGTGCTGCTGCGGGCTGCGCAGGTTGCACGGGTCTTTGAAGGTCAGCCATGGGTGGCCGGTTTCAAACAGCATGGAGAGCATTTTGCGCCACAGGTCTTTGGCCTGGATGGTCTTGAACAGCTTGACCTTGCCCGGGTATTCGGTGAGGGCTTCGTAGTACTCGTAGCGCTCTTCGAAAGCCTTGCCGGTCAGGTCGTGCAGGTCCGGTACTTCGGATGGCGAGAACAGGGTCCACTTGCCGTCATCGAAGACGCGCTTCATGAACAGGTCAGGGATCCAGTTGGCGGTGTTCATGTCGTGGGTACGACGACGGTCATCACCGGTGTTCTTGCGCAGCTCGATGAACTCTTCGATGTCCATGTGCCAGGTTTCCAGGTAGGCACATACAGCGCCCTTGCGCTTGCCACCCTGGTTCACGGCTACGGCGGTGTCGTTCACTACTTTGAGGAACGGTACAACGCCCTGGGACTTGCCGTTGGTGCCCTTGATGTACGAACCCAGTGCACGCACCGGGGTCCAGTCGTTACCCAGGCCGCCGGCGAATTTGGACAGCATGGCGTTGTCGTGGATCGCGTGGTAGATGCCCGACAGGTCATCCGGCACGGTGGTCAGGTAGCAGCTGGACAGCTGTGGACGCAGGGTACCGGCGTTGAACAGGGTCGGGGTCGACGACATGTAGTCGAAGGACGACAACAGGTTGTAGAACTCGATGGCACGGTCTTCTTTCTGCTTCTCTTCGATCGCCAGGCCCATGGCCACGCGCATGAAGAACACTTGCGGCAGTTCGAAGCGGATCCCGTCCTTGTGGATGAAGTAACGGTCGTACAGGGTTTGCAGGCCCAGGTAAGTGAACTGCTGGTCGCGCTCGTGGTTGATCGCCTTGCCGAGTTTTTCCAGGTCGAAGGTGGCCAGGATCGGGTTCAGCAATTCAAATTCGATACCCTTGGCGATGTAGGCCGGCAGGGCCTTGGCGTACAGGTCGGCCATCTCGTGGTGGGTGGCGCTGTCGGCGACTTTCAGGAAGCCCAGGCCTTCGGCACGCAGGGTGTCCATCAGCAGGCGCGCGGTGACGAACGAGTAGTTCGGCTCACGCTCGACCAGGGTACGGGCGGTCATCACCAGTGCGGTGTTGACGTCGGTCAGGGCCACGCCGTCGTACAGGTTCTTCAGGGTTTCGCGCTGGATCAGGTCGCCATCGACTTCTTCCAGGCCTTCGCAGGCCTCGGTGATGATGGTGTTCAGGCGGCCGAGGTCCAGCGGTGCAAATGTACCGTCGGCCAGGGTGATGCGGATCGACGGGTGAGCTTGTACGGCAGCTTCTTCGGCCGGGGAACGTACGGCACGTTCCTTGGCGCGCGAGTCACGGTAGATCACGTAGTCGCGGGCGACTTTCTGCTCGCCGGCACGCATCAGGGCCAGTTCGACCTGGTCCTGGATTTCTTCGATGTGAATGGTGCCGCCCGATGGCATGCGACGCTTGAAGGTTGCGGTGACCTGTTCGGTCAGGCGGGCAACGGTGTCGTGGATGCGCGACGAGGCAGCAGCGGTGCCGCCTTCAACTGCAAGAAACGCTTTGGTGATCGCGACGGTGATTTTGTCATCGGTGTAAGGAACGACAGTGCCGTTACGCTTGATCACGCGCAATTGGCCGGGCGCGGTGGCGGACAGATCCAGGTTCGAATCAGCGGCCTGCGGCACGGAGCCCTGCGGGTTCTCGCGAGTTGTGTCGGTTTGCATGGGGGGTTGTCTCCACATTCTATATTTATTTGGGCACCATCACGGTGCCCACCGTTCCGTCCTGAAGCACTTACAACAGGCCAGGGGCCTGGCATAACAACTTCGGGACAGGAGGAAGGGAGCTGTTCGCGCCGCTTCCATGCCGAAGTCTTCGGTTACAAGCCTTGGGGCTCTTTACCGTATTCCTGGTGGGTGACAGTTTCGTACTGCAACACCCGTACCGTTTTCGCCTGATCGGGGCAGAAAACGGCTGCCATCCGCGTGCGCGGTTTGGTCTTCTGAAAAAGGCTTAAGTTCACCAAACAGGAGCAAGAAAGAGCTTGAGTTTCTTGTCTGATTTGTGTTTGGTCTTTTCGCTGAAAACCCTACATGTAGGGTTTTTTTGGCGACGACCTACAAGATAATGCGTTTTGGGGGGCTTAGCAACGGACTACCTGTGGATAACGCTGTGGGTAAAATGTGTATGAAACGTGGAATGGCCGTGTAGGCCGCAGTACTGCTGCATTGCGCCGTTTGTCACCGAATATTCCGAGGTAAAAACAACCGGTTGGATTTTTGCGGGCGCGAACCCTATCACAAAAAAACACGATGTCCGAACGCATTTGCGCGCTTGTGGCAGAGGGCCGGCCCGTTGCTACAATCGGCGGTTATCCATACAGTTTATGCCTCGCCTACATGACAACTGTAGGAGCGGGCTTGCCCGCGAAGGACGTCAACGATGACGCTGGAAACCTGAATAAACGCGGCGCCCTCGAGTTTTCTCGGGCAAACCCGCCCCTACAATAATTAGAACCGAGGTAACGCATGGAGCAAGAAGCCTGGCAGGTATTGATTGTCGAGGACGACGAGCGACTGGCCGAGTTGACCCGTGACTACCTGGAGAGCAACGGCTTGCGGGTGTCGGTGGAAGGCAATGGCGCCCTCGCGGCGGCGCGGATCATCGCCGAGCAGCCGGACCTGGTGATCCTCGACCTGATGTTGCCCGGTGAAGACGGCCTGAGCATTTGCCGCAAGGTGCGCGAGCGCTACGACGGGGTGATCCTGATGCTCACCGCGCGCACCGACGACATGGACCAGGTGCTGGGCCTGGACATGGGCGCCGACGATTACGTGTGCAAACCCGTGCGTCCTCGCCTGTTGCTGGCACGCATCCAGGCCCTGCTGCGGCGCAGCGAAAGCGTCGAGCCGGCACTCCCCGAAAAACAGCGGCGCCTGCAATTCGGCCCGCTGGTGGTGGACAACGCCCTGCGTGAAGCCTGGCTGCATGAGGGCGGCATCGAACTGACCAGCGCCGAATTCGACCTGCTGTGGTTGCTGGTGGCGAATGCCGGGCGGATCCTGTCCCGGGAAGAAATCTTCACCGCCTTGCGCGGCATTGGCTATGACGGCCAGGACCGCTCCATCGACGTGCGCATCTCGCGCATCCGCCCGAAAATCGGCGACGACCCGATCCACCCACGCCTGATCAAGACCATTCGCAGCAAAGGCTACCTGTTCGTCCCCGAAGCTGCGGCTGACCTGACGCCGTGAACTCAATCTTCCTGCGCATCTACGGCGGCATGTGCGCGGCGCTGATTCTGGTGGCGTTGCTCGGCGTACTGGCCTTGCACCTGCTCAATGAAGTGCGCAGCGGCCAGTACCGCGAGCGCCTGGCCCACGGCACCTTCGCGCTGATGGGCGACAACCTGCAACCCATGAGTGCCATCGAGCGCCGCCGTGCCCTGGCAGTGTGGGAGCGCTTGCTGGGTATCCCGCTGCAATTGCAGACCGTGGCCGAGGCGCACCTGGACCTGACCCAGCGTACCCGTCTGCAACGCGGCCAGGTGTTGGTGGAGCAAACCGGGCCTCATGCGGCCAGGGTACTGCGCTTGGTCAGTGACCAGGAGCAACTGTTGCTGACCGGTGAGGTGCAGCAAATCAGCGAACAACTGGCCCGCGCGACGATTTACCTGCTGGCCGATGAGCTGGTGCGTTTCCCGGTGGCGGAGCAACCGCAGAAACTCGCAGACCTGAAGGAAGCCAAGGGCTTTGGTTTCGAGATGCACCTGGTGATGCTCAATCAGGCTGATATGGACGAAGACCAGCGCCGCCGCGTGTCCGAAGGCGATACCGTGATGGCCCTGGGCAAGGGCGGGGATTCGATCCGGGTATTTGCCGGCATGGTCGGCACGCCGTGGGTCCTGGAAATCGGCCCGCTGTATCAGATGAATCCGTACCCGGCGCAATGGCTGATCCTGATTGCGCTGATCAGCCTGACCTTGATCGGCTTGATCGTCTATTTATTGGTGCGCCAGCTGGAGCGGCGTCTGAGTGGCCTGGAAGCCGCCGCCACGCGCATCGCCAAAGGCAGCCTGGAAGTGCGGGTGCCGGCCCGCGGCGCCGATTCGGTGGGGCGCCTGGCGGCAGCGTTCAATGGCATGGCCGAGCACCTGCAACGCCTGTTGGCAATTCAGCGCGAACTGGTGCGGGCGGTGTCCCACGAACTGCGCACCCCGGTGGCGCGCCTGCGGTTCGGCCTGGAGATGATCGGCGACGCGGCCACGCCTGAAGCGCGGCGCAAGTATATGGAGGGCATGGACAGCGACATCCAGGACCTCGATGGCCTGGTGGACGAAATGCTCACCTACGCGCGGCTGGAACAGGGGGCGCCGGCACTGAATTTCCAGCGGGTCGACCTCAATGCGTTGCTGGATCAGGTGATTGATGAACTGTCACCGCTGCGCCCGGAAATCAACGTGGCGCGGGGCATCTGCCTGTCCTCGGCGCATTGGGATGATGCATGGGTGGAGGCCGAGCCGCGCTACCTGCACCGTGCCCTGCAAAACCTGGTGAGCAACGCCATGCGCCACGCCCAGGGGCAGGTGCTGATCAGTTACCAGGTGGGCCAGGTGCGTTGCCGCATCGACGTGGAAGACGACGGGCCGGGCGTACCGGAAAGTGCCTGGGAGCGGATTTTCACGCCGTTCCTGCGCCTGGATGACAGCCGGACCCGCGCGTCGGGTGGGCACGGCCTGGGGTTATCCATTGTGCGGCGGATCATCTATTGGCACGGCGGCCGGGCGTTGATCAGCAAGAGCAACAATCTGGGTGGCGCGTGTTTCAGCCTGAGTTGGCCACGGGATCAGGAGAAGGTCTAGGCCTGGACGGCCACCAGGCTCAACAACTGCCCCTCATCCACCGCAAACTGCGCCTCCAGTTCCTTGCCATGGCACCATTCTGCGGACAGGTCCGTCAGCAACCGCAGCCGCGCATGGCCGGTATCCGACCACTCCAGCAACTCGGCATGCTCAAAATAAAAGCGCTTCTGCACGATCGGGTAGAGCGCCTTGAACAGGCTCTCTTTCGCCGAAAACGTCAGCGTCACCAGTTGTGCAACCTGCTCCCGCGGCCCGGCGGCCATGCGCAGCAATTCATCCGGAGTGAGAATTTCCCCGGCCAGGCGTTCCGCCCGCTCCAGGGGCAGCAGGTTCTCCAGGTCCATCCCCAGCCCGCGCCACTGTGTCTTGTGGGCGACGATGGCCGCTGCATGGCCGGTGCTGTGGGTGATCGAACCGCTGATGTGCGCGGGCCAGACCGGCGCGCGGTCCTCGCCGATCGCCGGCACGCAATCCAGCCCGTCCAGCTGTTGCAGGGCCGCGCGGGCGCACAGGCGACCGGCCAGGAACTCCGCCTGCCGCTTGGCCACCGAACGCTGGATGCTCGCGGGTGGCGGCACGGCGCTGCGCTGGAAATCGCCGATGGTCAGCAGGGCCGGGTCAAAACGGGTGCTCAGCAAGACCGTGCCGGGCAAGGCATCGGGCAACGGCCAATGGGCGTCAAGTGGGGTGCAGCAGGCGGGTAGGGAATTCATGCCGGGTATTTTGCCGAGTTGCAGGGCCGCTGGATAGCCTGCGGCCGGGGATACGTAAATAACTCTTTACACAGTAGCCGGCCTCGGTTCAGCCCAGGTTCAGAGAGTGTTCAGGGGGAGTTCAGGGGCGTCTGCGTAGTCTGGCCCCGTACCCAAAGCCCAAGCGTATGAGGTAGCACCATGACTGCGATCAAGAAGCTGATGTTGGCCTTAACCATGCTCAGCGCCACCGCTGGCGTCCAGGCCTCTGATTCGAGTTTCGCGGGTTTCTCCAAGGAGAAGAGCAAAAAGCCCTACAGCCTTCTCCAGCGGGTGAGCTTCGAAGATGCCGGTGAACAGGCGGCTCCATGGGGCCAGTCCCTGGGCCAGCACACCCCGCAGTCAGACTATCGCGTGGGCAACGAAAACCTGTCAGGTCACTTCAACGGCAGTAAATTGCGCCAGCAAGACCTGCAGGGCCGCTATGATATACCCCAGTTGGAAAGTTGATTTGCCTTGGAGAGCTTTATGAAATTGCTGGTTGTCGAAGATGAGGCGTTGCTGCGCCATCACCTGTTGACCCGCCTTACCGACAGCGGTCACGTGGTCGAGGCCGTCGCCAACGCCGAAGAGGCGCTGTACCAGACCGGGCAATTCAACCACGACCTGGCGATCATCGATTTGGGCCTGCCCGGCATGGGCGGCCTGGACCTGATCCGCCAATTGCGCGCCCAGGCCAAGACCTTCCCGATCCTGATCCTGACCGCCCGTGGCAACTGGCAGGACAAGGTTGAAGGCCTGGCAGCAGGTGCCGACGACTACGTGGTCAAGCCGTTCCAGTTCGAAGAGCTGGAAGCGCGGATGAACGCACTGTTGCGCCGCTCCAGCGGTTTCACCCAATCAACCATCGTCGCCGGGCCGTTGCTGCTGGACCTCAATCGCAAGCAGGCGTCCCTCGACGAACAGCCACTGGCGCTGACCGCCTACGAATACCGCATCCTCGAATACCTGATGCGGCATCACCAGCAAGTGGTCGCCAAGGACCGCCTGATGGAACAGCTCTACCCCGATGACGACGAGCGCGATCCGAACGTGATCGAAGTGCTGGTGGGCCGCCTGCGCCGCAAGCTGGAAGGCCCGGCGGGTTTCAAGCCGATCGACACCGTGCGTGGCCTGGGCTACCTGTTCAATGAGCGCTGCCGTTGATTCGCTCGCTACGTGTACGTTTGATGCTCGCGGCCACCATCCTGGCCGTGCTGTTTATGCTGGCCTTGTTGCCGGCCATGCAGGGCGCCTTCAGCCTGGCCCTGCAGGACTCCATCGAGCAGCGCCTGGCGTCGGATGTCACCACGCTGATTTCGGCTGCCCGGGTTGAAAACAATCGCCTGCTGATGCCCGCGCAGCTGCCGGACGAGCGTTTCAACCTCACCGACAGCCGCCTGCTGGGCTACATCTATGACCGCGAAGGCCATCTGGTCTGGCGGTCGCGCGCCACACAGGAAGAGAACATCAACTACAAGCCGCGCTATGACGGGCGCGGCAACGAATTTGCGCGGATACGCGAGGCCAACGGCCAGGAATTTTTTGTCTATGACGTCGAGGTCAAGCTGCTGGGCGGCAAGAGCGCGGCGTTCAGTATCGTCGCCCTGCAACCGGTGCGTGAATACCAACTGACCCTCGAAGGCCTGCGGGAAAACCTCTACCTGGGCTTCGGCGCCGCCTTGCTGGTGCTGCTGACCCTGTTGTGGCTGGGCCTGACCTGGGGCCTGCAGGCGCTGCGCCGGCTGAGCCAGGAACTGGATGAAATCGAAGGCGGTACCCGGGAAAGCCTCAGCGAGCAACACCCGCGCGAGCTGCTGCGCCTGACCGGCTCCCTGAACCGGTTGCTCCACAGCGAGCGGGAGCAACGCACCCGTTACCGCGATTCCCTGGATGACCTGGCCCACAGCCTGAAAACCCCGTTGGCGGTGTTGCAAGGCGTGAGTGAAGACATGGCCCAGCGCCCCGAAGATCGGGACCAGGCCTGGGTACTGCAATCGCAGATCGAACGCATGAGCCAGCAGATCAGCTACCAATTGCAGCGCGCCAGCCTGCGTAAAAGCGGCCTGGTGCGCCACCAGGTGCGGCTGGAGCCGGTGCTGCAAAGCCTGTGCGACACGCTGGACAAGGTTTATCGCGATAAGGGCGTGAAGGTCGCCTTTGAACTGCCGGACGAATGCGACGTGCCGATCGAGAAGGGCGCCTTGCTGGAACTGCTCGGCAACCTGCTGGAGAACGCCTATCGCCTGTGCCTGAGCGAAGTGCGCATCACCTTGCAGGAAAGCCTGGAGGGCACCGAGTTGTGCATCGAAGACGATGGCCCCGGCGTGCCGCCGGACCAGCGTGCGCGCATCCTGCAGCGGGGCGAGCGGCTCGACCGCCAGCATCCGGGGCAGGGGATTGGCCTGGCGGTGGTCAAGGACATCATTGAAAGCTATGGCGCCCGGCTGACCCTTGGGGATTCACCGCTGGGTGGGGCTGCGTTCAAGATTCACTTCCCGGCTGTTTGATCTTTATTGGCTGTGCCGGCCTCTTCGCGAGCAAGCCCGCTCCCACATTCGATGGCATTCCCAAGGTGGAACTCGGTCAAATGTGGGAGCGGGCTTGCTCGCGAAGAGGCCAGTCGCATCAATACACACCTAGGTTTCTTGTGCTCTATAGGCCCCCGGCGTCAACCCGGTCCACTTCTTGAACGCCCGATGAAACGCCGACGGTTCGGAAAACCCCAGCTGCTCGGCGATTTCCTGCAACGACAAATCCGCCCGCCCCAAATGATAGATCGCAATGTCCCGGCGCAACTCATCCTTGAGCGCCTGAAAGCTGGTGCCTTCCTCCCGCAAATGCCGACGCAGGGTCTGCGGGCTGATATGCAGGTGCTGGGCGACGGCTTCGAGGTCGGGCCAGGGCGTGCGGTCGCGGCTCAATAGGCGGCGCAACTGGCTGCTCAGGCTGTCGCCTTCATCCGGCCGCGACAGCAGGTCGGCCGGGGAGCGTTCGAGGAAATGCTTGAGGGTGCGCTCGTCCTGCAACAACGGCAGGCTCAGGTAGCGGCTGGGGAACACCAGGCTGCTGGTGGGCGCCGCGAATACCTGTGGGCAGGGGAACAGCAAGTCGTACTCACCGGCGTGGGGCGGCGTCGGGTAGCTGAAGGTGGCCTGGTGCAGGCGGATGCGCTGGCCAATCAGCCAACTGCCGAGTCGATGCCAGATCACCAGCAGGCATTCGCTGAGGAAGTGATCCGGGTCCCAGAGTTGCGAATCGTCCAGGCTCAGGCGGGCCATTTCCCCTTCACGTGTCAGACGCCAGCGCGGACCCTGCGGGAATAGGCTATAAAATAATAAGCCGCGTTCCAGAGCCTTCTCCAGGGTGCGGCAGTGAATCAGCGCGTGGCACATCATGGCGAAAGTGCCGCGCTTGCTCGGGCCTTCGGCGAAGCCCAGGTATTCGTCATCCAGCGCCAGCCACAGCATTTGCAACAACTGGGTGAATTGCTCGGGGGCGATGCGGGCGCGGGGCTCGCTCAGCAGTTCCGCAGTGATGCCGACTTGCTGCAGCAGGCCCGAATAATCGTAGCCGGCCCGGCGAGCACCGCCGAGGGCGGCTCGGGCGTAGTGACTGGCGATGGTTCGTTCACGCATGAGGGGCCTCGTCCATTGAGTGGCGGATGTTAGCCACCCCGGGCGGGTGCAACAAGGCGGATATCCGCCAAATTGTAGGACGAGATCAGGCGAGCAGGCGGAAATCCGCCACTGTCTGTAGGCATAACCTTAAGCTGGAAATCGCCCGAGCGCTGATGTCTAAAGGCCTTCAGGGGGTTTCAGCAGAAGTGGCACGACGCTTGCGATACAGAGCGCAGGGAGACCGCCTCGAGCAGGCTCTCAAACAACAAATCCCTCCAGTGCAGGAGGGTTCGCAATTCAAGTGTCGTGGGCAATGGCGGATATTTGCCACACGGGACGATTGAGGAACTTTGCAATGACGACTCGTCAGCCACTGTACAAATCCCTGTATTTCCAGGTGATCGTTGCAATCGTTATCGGTATTTTGCTCGGTCACTTCTACCCGCAGACCGGCGTGGCCCTCAAGCCACTGGGTGACGGCTTCATCAAGCTGATCAAAATGGTCATCGCCCCGATCATCTTCTGCACCGTTGTCAGCGGCATCGCTGGCATGCAAAGCATGAAATCGGTCGGCAAGACCGGCGGCTACGCGCTGCTGTACTTCGAAATCGTCTCCACCATCGCCCTGCTGATCGGCCTGGTCGTGGTCAACGTCGTGCAACCGGGCGCCGGCATGCATATCGACGTGGCTACCCTGGACGCCTCCAAAGTCGCGGCCTACGTGACTGCCGGTGCCGACCAGAGCATCGTTGGCTTCCTGCTGAACGTGATCCCGAACACCATCGTTGGCGCGTTCGCTACCGGTGACATCCTGCAAGTGCTGATGTTCTCGGTGATCTTCGGTTTCGCCCTGCACCGCCTGGGTGCCTACGGCAAGCCGGTGCTGGACTTCATCGATCGTTTCGCCCACGTCATGTTCAACATCATCAACATGATCATGAAGCTCGCGCCACTCGGTGCCCTGGGCGCCATGGCGTTCACCATCGGTGCCTACGGCGTAGGCTCGCTGGTGCAGCTCGGTCAGCTGATGATCTGCTTCTACATCACCTGCATCCTGTTCGTGGTGCTGGTATTGGGCGCCATCTGCCGCGCACACGGCTTCAGCGTCCTGAAACTGATCCGCTACATCCGTGAAGAACTGCTGATCGTACTGGGTACTTCCTCGTCCGAATCCGCACTGCCACGCATGCTGATCAAGATGGAACGCCTGGGCGCCAAGAAGTCGGTAGTCGGCCTGGTTATCCCGACTGGCTACTCCTTCAACCTGGACGGTACTTCGATCTACCTGACCATGGCTGCCGTGTTCATCGCCCAGGCGACTGACACCCACATGGACATCACCCACCAGATCACCCTGTTGCTGGTACTGCTGCTGTCGTCCAAGGGCGCTGCTGGCGTGACCGGTAGTGGCTTCATCGTACTGGCCGCTACCCTGTCGGCTGTTGGCCACCTGCCGGTTGCCGGCCTGGCGCTGATCCTCGGTATCGACCGCTTCATGTCCGAAGCCCGCGCACTGACCAACCTGGTTGGCAACGCTGTTGCAACCCTGGTTGTGGCCAAGTGGGTCAAGGAACTGGACGAAGACAAGCTGAAAGTCGAACTGGCTTCCGGTGGTCGCGGTATCTCCGACACCCGTGAAGAAGACGACCTGGGCGTGGCCGAAGGCCCGGCTCCAACTGCCGTCAAGTAAGGCTGCAGCGTTTGTGAAAAACCCATCTTCGGATGGGTTTTTTTATGCCTTCGGGAAGCATCAGTCACTTCGGATGATGGTTTATGTGATTGCCGCCGACCGCCGGGTTTGCCTACTCTGTGGCCAATCGAATCGGAATCGGAGTCCGCATGTCAGGTCCCTTGGCGTCCCTCAAAGTACTGGATTTCTCCACCTTGCTGCCGGGGCCGTTCGCCTCGTTGCTGCTGGCCGACATGGGCGCCGAGGTGTTGCGCATCGAATCCCCCACACGCATGGACCTGCTGCGAGTACTGCCGCCCCATGACCAGGGCGTGTCGGCCAGCCATGCCTATCTGAACCGCAACAAACGCAGCCTGGCCCTGGACCTCAAACAGGCCGAGGCGGTGGCGATCGTGCGGCAACTGGTGGCGGACTACGACATCGTCCTCGAGCAGTTCCGCCCCGGGGTCATGGAGCGCCTGGGCCTGGGTTACGAGGCGTTGAAGGCGATCAACCCAAAGCTGATCTACGTCTCCATCACCGGCTACGGCCAGACCGGCCCCTACAAGGATCGCGCCGGCCATGACATCAATTATCTGGCCCTGGCAGGCATTGCCAGCTACACCGGGCGCCAGGACAGCGGGCCGTTGCCCTTGGGTGTGCAGTTGGCGGATGTGGGGGGCGGCTCGTTGCATGCGGTGATCGGTTTGCTGGCGGCGGTGATTGCCCGGCAGCACAGTGGGGTGGGGCAATACCTGGACGTGAGCATGACCGACTGCGCCTTCAGCCTGAATGCCATGGCCGGTGCCGGTTACCTGGCGTGCGGCGTGGAGCCGGCATGGGAGAACCAGGTGCTCAATGGCGGCAGTTTCTATGACTATTACCGATCGCGGGAAGGACGCTGGTTGTCGGTGGGCAGTCTGGAGCCGGCGTTTATGCAGCAGTTGTGTACGGCCCTTGGCCGCCCTGAATTGGCGGCAATGGGCCTATCGCCCAAACCCGAGCAGCAGAAAGCCCTCAAGCTGGCGCTGCAGGTCGAGTTCGAGAAACGCAGCTTTGATGAGCTGTGTGAGCTGTTTGCCGGGATTGATGCGTGTGTCGAGCCGGTGCTGAATCTGAGCGAGGCCGTTGAACACCCGCAGTTGAAAGCCCGGGGGCTGGTCAGCCAGGTGCCGCGGGGCGATGGTTCCAGCCAGGCGCAAATCGCCTGCCCGCTGAAGTTCTCCGAGGGCTTGCCGGCGGCCAGGCACATAGGCGCGGCAGTGGGCGCCCACAGTGATGAGGTGTTGGCGGAGTTGGGATTCAGTGCTCAGCAGATAGACGATTTGCGGCGTGCCAAGGTGATTCAGTAGCGCCTGGGCCGGCCCCTTCGCGAGCAAGCCCGCTCCCACATTCAACCGAGTTCCATCGTTGGAATGCGATCAAATGTGGGAGCGGGCTTGCTCGCGAAGAGGGCCATACAAGCACCACAAACCTCACTCGACGCGGGTTTCCCCGGTAAACACCAAAGTCTGCCGGCACCTGCGGCACAAATACCGCCGCCCCTGGCCCACCAACCCGTGACGCTGGGGCGAAAACGGGAAGTCACTGTCGGCACACGGACAGCGGTAGATATACCGCGTGACGCGCCGCCGCTGGATTTCATAGGTGTGGCAGCGGTCCGGCGGCAGTTCGTAAACCCCACGCATGATCAACTGCCATTCCTCGCCATGGGGCTGGATGCGCTCGCCGAACAATTGGTGGGCAATCAGGTGGGCCACTTCATGGGCGACTGTCTGTTTAAGGAAGTGTTGGCTGTTTTCACGGTAGAGCTGCGGGTTGAAGCGCAGCAGGTTCTCGTGCAAATGCGCGACACCGGCCTTCTGGCCCCGCAGCTTGAGGCTGACCTGGGGGCGTTTGAAGCTTCGTTTGAAAAAGGATTCGGCTTGCAGGAAACAATCTTCGACGCGGGTATTGAGTTGCTCGGGCATGCTGTACATATCTCCAGAGACGTCCAGTATGCCGCAAACAAGGGTGTATCCGAATCTGTCAGGCGCCGAATGGTCATGCATAACGCACAAAGCCACCTTGCGGTGGCTTTTCCTGCGGGTAAACCGCGTCAGTTGGTGTAGATCGGGCCTACGCCCAGCCCCCAGACGATCACGGTAAAGGCCATGATCGCCACCAGCACCACCAGGCCTACCGCCAGTACCGAGCTGGAAAACAGGAAGCCCTCGTCCGGGTGGATGTTCATGAAGGTCGGCAGCCCCACGTACAGCAGATACACCGTGTAGCAAATGGCCGCCGTGCCCACCACCATGCCCAGCCACATATGCGGGTACAGCGCCGCCAGCCCGCCGATAAACAGCGGTGTCGCGGTGTAGGTGGCAAACGCCACGCAGCGCGCCATGCTGGGGTTGGCGTCATAGGTGCGGGCCATCCAGTGAATGAACGCGCCCATCACCGCCACGCCGCCGAGCATCGCCGCGTAGGACATGAGGGTCATCCACAACGCGCTTTCCACCGTCAGCATCACCGGGGCGCGGCTGCCGATGACCCAACCCACCTGAGTGGTACCGATAAAGGCTGAGACAGCGGGGATGGCCGCGAGAATCAGCGTGTGGGTGAGGTACATGTGGCCGATGCTTTCTTCTTTATCGCCACGAATTTCCCGCCATTCCTGATCGGGGTGGGTGAAAAGTCCCACGACGTGATGGATCATGCCAGTCACTCCTGTCGTTATTACCATCGCCCCCCAGCGGAGCGCCCACGGGCCAATTGGCCTGAAAGGTCTGGATATATGTGCGACCTTATGTCGCAGTATAGGAAGTGATGACCGGAAAAAGTGTGGGGCTTTAGAGCAAATTGCGCTGTAAACATTGGGCTTAATCGCGGCGGGGTCTGTTGATTGGAATGCGGTCAACTGTGGGAGCGGGCTTGCTCGCGAATGCGGTGGGTCAGCTAAACACCTGGCGAATGACACTTCGCGTTCGCGAGCAAGCCCGCTCCCACATTGGAACTCGGTCGTCCATCCCGGTAAAATACCCGGCTTTTCGTCACACACCTTTCGCGGATCCAAGCGCCATGGGCACTCTTACGGTCAACCAGAACAAACTGCAAAAACGCCTGCGTCGTCTGGCCGGCGAGGCAGTCGCCGATTTCAATATGATCGAAGAGGGCGACAAGGTCATGGTCTGCCTGTCCGGCGGCAAGGACAGCTACACGATGCTCGACGTGCTGATGCACCTGCAAAAGGTCGCGCCGATCAAGTTCGACATCGTCGCCGTGAACATGGACCAGAAGCAGCCGGGTTTTCCCGAGCATGTGCTGCCGGCCTACCTCAAGGCATTGGGGGTCGAGTACCACATCGTCGAGAAAGACACCTATTCGGTGGTCAAGGAGCTGGTCCCGGAAGGCAAGACCACCTGCTCGCTGTGCTCGCGCCTGCGCCGTGGCACGCTCTATACGTTTGCCGACGAAATCGGCGCGACCAAGATGGCCCTGGGTCATCACCGCGATGACATCGTCGAAACCTTCTTCCTCAACATGTTCTTCAACGGCAGCCTCAAGGCCATGCCGCCCAAGCTGCGGGCCGATGACGGGCGCAACGTGGTGATCCGCCCACTGGCGTACTGCCATGAGAAGGACATCCAGGCCTACTCCGACCTCAAGCAATTCCCGATCATCCCGTGCAACCTCTGCGGCTCCCAGGAAAACCTGCAGCGCCAGGTGGTCAAGGACATGCTCCAGGATTGGGACCGCAAGACCCCGGGCCGCGTCGACAGCATCTTCCGCAGTCTGCAGAACGTGCAGCCGTCGCAGTTGGCCGACCGTAACCTGTTCGACTTCACCAGCTTGCGTATCGACGAAAGTGCGGCGTCGCGCTTCGTCAACGTAGTGAACCTCTGAGTGTTTTCACCGCTCTGACAGACGGCGCTCCTGGGCGCCGTTTTCATTTCAATCCTTAGGAGAGGGCATGCGCGATTACAAGTGGCTGCACGAATATTGTCTGAACCGGTTTGGTTCGGCGGCCGAGCTGGAAGCCCACCTGCCTGTGCCCCTGACCCCGGCGAAACTGCGCAAGATCAGCGATGACCGCTACCTGTCGACCTTGTCGCTGCGGGTGTTTCGCGCCGGCCTGAAGCACAGCGTGGTGGACGCCAAGTGGCCGGCCTTCGAGCAGGTGTTCTTTGGGTTTGACCCGGAAAAAGTCGTGCTCATGGGCGCCGAGCACCTGGAGCGGCTGATGCAGGACACGCGCATCATCCGTCACCTGGGCAAGCTCAAGAGCGTGCCGCGCAATGCGCAGATGATTCTGGATATCGAGAAGGAAAAAGGCAGCTTCGGCGGGTTTATTGCCGACTGGCCGGTGACCGATATCGTCGGCCTGTGGAAGTACCTGAGCAAGCACGGCCACCAGTTGGGCGGGCTGTCGGCGCCGCGCTTTTTGCGGATGGTGGGCAAGGACACGTTCGTGCCGAGCTATGACGTGGTGGCGGCGCTGAATGCGCAGAAGATCGTCGACAAGGTGCCCACCAGCCTGCGGGACCTGGCCACGGTGCAGGGCGCATTCAACCAGTGGCATGCCGAGAGCGGGCGGCCGATGTGCCAGTTGTCGATGATGCTGGCGTATACCGTCAACCACT
The DNA here is from genome assembly GCF_058780865.1 of Pseudomonas sp. GP01-A4. Lineage (NCBI taxonomy): Bacteria > Pseudomonadati > Pseudomonadota > Gammaproteobacteria > Pseudomonadales > Pseudomonadaceae > Pseudomonas > Pseudomonas sp. GP01-A4. The sequence goes on along the minus strand of NZ_JBYSWF010000002.1, from coordinate 198,573 downwards.
AAGCCCGAAAATACCCAGTGGGGAGAGAGCTTGCTGTGGCGAGGGAGCTTGCTCCCGCTGGGCTGCGTAGCGGCCCCAAAATCTTGGGAGCGCTTCGCACTCCAGCGGGAGCAAGCTCCCTCGCCACAACGGATTCCCTCTCAAACAATCTCCCCAGCCACATTGATTGCGGCTTTGCCCGAAAAGTGTATTCAGGCAGGCAATCCTTCCCCCGCCAACCGCCGATTCAGCTGATGCCGGTACCGCACATACATCAACGCCGTGCAGAACACCGCCAGGCTCGCCAGCATCTCGAGCACACCAAACCACTGCCGGTTCGGGTCATAGGCCGCCAGCGCGCCCTTGATGAAATACAGGTTCACCACAAAGCACATCCATGAATGCCCGCGCGCGCTGCCCAGGATCATCCCCGGCGCCAGCAACAGCAGCGGCACCAATTCGATCAGCAGAATCACCCACGGCCGCGCGCCATGCAGATCGGCGAACGCCAGGTAGTAGGCACACAGCAGCCCCACCAATCCCAGGAACGCCAGCAGGCTCAACGCCCGCATCGCCTTGACCCGTGGCTCCAGCCAGGCCTGGGGCGGCAGTACCTTAGGCTTCCTGGCCACGGCCGTTCTCCAGTAGCGCAGCGGTCTTCGCCAGGCGCAGGCCGAGAGCGCGGCACAGGGCGATCTCGTGTTGATCCAGCGCACGCTTGCCGTCGGCCCCGGAATGGTGGCTGGCGCCATAAGGCGTACCGCCGCCCTTGGTGTCGAGCAGCGCCTGTTCACTGTAGGGCAGTCCGGTGATCAGCATGCCGTGGTGCAGCAGCGGCAGCAGCATCGACATCAGCGTGGTCTCCTGGCCGCCGTGCAGGCTGGCGGTGGAGGTGAACACACCTGCCGGCTTGCCGACCAGGGCGCCGGTCAGCCACAGGTTGCTGGTGCCGTCGAGAAAGTACTTGAGCGGCGCGGCCATGTTGCCGAAACGGGTCGGGCTGCCCAGCGCCAGGCCTGCGCAGTTCTTCAGGTCGTCGAGGCTGCAGTACAGCGGGCCGTCGACCGGAATGTCCGGCGCCACGGCCTCGCATTCACTGGAGATGGCCGGCACGGTGCGCAGCCGCGCCTCAAGCCCGGCTTGCTCGATGCCCCGGGCAATCTGCCGGGCCATTTCGCTGACTGAACCGTTGCGACTGTAATACAACACCAGCACATACGGCGCACTCACGAAACCAGCTCCAGGATGTTCTCCGGTGGGCGGCCGATCACGGCCTTGTCGGCGGTGGCGAGGATCGGGCGCTCCATCAGTTTCGGATGAGCGGCGATGGCAGCGATCAACTGTGCTTCGCTGAGGCTGGTGTCACCCAGGTTGAGGGTTTTATATTCGTCCTCGCCGGTACGCAGCAGTTGCCGCGCGCTGATGTTCAGCTTGCCCAGCAGGGCCTGCAATTGCGCGGCGTCGAGCGGGGTTTCCAGGTAGCGCACCACCGTCGGTGTGAGGCCACGGGCTTCCAGCAGTTCGAGCGCACCGCGGGATTTCGAGCAGCGCGGGTTGTGATAAAGCGTCAGATCGGTCATGTGCGGGTCGCATCTTGCGTAAGGTGGCGGGTATTCTACCCGCGCTGCGCCGCGTCCTTAAACCATGAGAGGCGATAGGCCGCAGCCAACGTTCATTTTTACGAAGGATTACCCCATGACGAGGCGACTGTTAGGCGCATTGGCAATCATCGGCACACTGCTGCTCAGCGGCTGTGGCAATGATTATGGCGTTGACCAATATGGTCAGAAAGTGGCCGCCGAGCGCCTGGACAAGCAATGGCTGGTGGTTAACTACTGGGCCGAATGGTGTGGCCCGTGCCGTACCGAAATCCCGGAACTCAACGCCTTGGCCGAACAGCTCAAGGGCCAGTCGGTGGGGGTGTTCGGGGTGAATTTCGACAACGTCCAGGGTGAAGAGCTCAAGAGCGCCAGCGAGAAGCTGGGCATCAAGTTCACCGTACTGGCGCAGAACCCGGACGGGATCTTCGACATTCCCCGCAGTGAAGCCCTGCCGGTGACCTACATCATTGATGACAAGGGCAAGGTGCGCGAGCAACTGATGGGTGAGCAGACGGCGGAAGGGGTGTTGGCCAAGCTCAAGGCGTTGCGCGGATAAAAAATGTGGGAGCGGGCTTGCTCGCGAATGCGGTGTGACAGTCACCGGATACATCGACTGATCCACCGCTTTCGCGAGCAAGCCCGCTCCCACATTTAGATGTGTTGCGCCTTCAGATCAGCCTTCTTCCAGCCACAACCGCAACGGCTTGCCATCCGCCGGCCAGAAGCGGGTCTGTTCGATCGGCGAAATGTCCCAGCGCTGCACGCCCTGCAGGGCCTGGAAGAAGCGGTGCTCCTGCTCCATCAGCGCTTCGGCGCAGAGTTTGCGGGTGCTGCCGACCTTGCCGAAGCTCAGCTTGTCGCCGTCCAGGGTGTAGGGCGCAAACCAATGGTTGCAGCCACCATTGCCATAGGCCCGGCCATCGGCGCCGAGGGTCACGGTCAGGTGGGCGTAATCCATCAGCGGCCGCTCACCGATCCATTCCACCACGTAGCTGTGATCCTGCTTGAGCTTGACCTCGTCGCTGGCGCAGCCCGCAAGGCCTGCGCCGAGCACGGCCAGCATCAGCAGGGCTTTCATTGCGCGGCCTGCTGGCATTTCGGGCAGCGGTGCTTGTCACCCAGGGTGGCCCAGCCCAACTCGGTAACCCGTGCAGTGGCGGCCGGTTGCAGCGGCTCCTTGGTCAGCTTGGTTTCCACCGCGAATTCAAACTCCAGCACGTTGTCGCAGCTGTCGCAGTTGACCTTCCAGGTGTGAATCTCCAGTTCGCCGAATTTCGGCCCCTGGGCCATGGCGACCCACTGGCCCGCCGGGCGGATGGAGTAGCGCGCATCGCCTTCGACGGTCAGGCGCATCGACAGGGTTTTGCTGCCGCGCAGGGTGACGATCAGAACGTCGCCGTTCTTGATCGAGCCACCGTTGCCGGTGACTTGATAACGGCCCGGCACCAGGGCCCGGCATTCGATCAGGGTGTGTTGCGGGCTCAGCAAGCTGAAGCGGAAATCGTGTTCGGCCATGGATCCTCCAAATAGGCGCGGCATCCTATCATGCGTCGCTACCCATCATGGCGCGGCTATGTGACCGCTGATCATCCTTCGACGAGGTTTTGCGCCTGCCCGCCAGCCCACGCCGCGATGTTGGCCAGGGTGGTGCCGGCAATCGCCCCCAGCGCCTCGCGGGTCAGGAAGGCCTGGTGCGCGGTGATGATCACATTGGGGAAGGTCAGCAGGCGCGCCAATACGTCGTCTTGCAGGGGCAGGTCCGAGCGGTCTTCGAAAAACAGCTGGGCCTCTTCTTCATACACATCCAGCCCCAGATAGCCGAGCTGGCCGTCCTTGAGTGCGTCGATCAGCGCCGGGGTGTCCACCAGGCCGCCGCGCCCGGTGTTGATGAGCATCGCGCCGGGCTGCATATGGGCGAGGCTTTGGGCGTTGATCAGGTGTTTGCTGTCCGCCGTCAGCGGGCAATGCAGGCTGATGACCTGTGACTCGCCCAGCAACTGCGGCAGGCTCACATACCGGGCGCCGAGGGCTTCGACCTGCGGGTTGGGATAGGGATCGTACGCCAGCAACTGGCAGCCGAACCCGGCCATGATCTTGGCGAATGTGGCGCCGATCTGCCCGGTGCCGACCACGCCGACGGTCTTGCCCACCAGGTCGAACCCGGTCAGGCCGTGCAGGCTGAAGTCACCGTCGCGGGTGCGGTTGTAGGCGCGGTGCAGGCGGCGATTGAGGGCCAGGATCAACGCGACCGCATGTTCGGCCACCGCATGGGGCGAGTAGGCCGGCACCCGCACGATGGTCAGGCCCAGGCGCTTGGCGGCGGGCAGGTCGACATGGTTGTAACCGGCGGAACGCAGGGCGATCAGGCGGGTGCCGCCGCTGGCCAACTGCTCCAGCACCGGGGCGCTGAGGTCATCGTTGATAAAGGCGCAGACCACTTCGTGGTGTTCGGCCAGGGCCACGGTGTCGAGGTTCAGCCGGGCCGGCTGGAATTGCAGCTGCATGCCTTCGGGCAGCGGTTGGGCGAGAAAGCTGTCGCGGTCGTAGGTCTGGCTGCTGAAGAGGATGATGCGCATCAAATATTCCTTCTTGATGATGGAAAGCTGATTTTGTGGCGAGGGGGCTTGTCTGTGGTGAGTGAGCTTGCTGTGGTGAGGAGCTTGTTGTGGCGAGGGAGCTTGCTCCCGCTGGGCTGCGCAGCGGCCCCAAAATCCTGGGAGCGCTTCGCACTCCAGCGGGAGCAAGCTCCCTCGCCACAGCAAGCCTCCCTGTCCACATTACCCCGAAAGTTTACGCGCTGACCCGCGCCTCGCTGGCCAGCCGGGCAATCGCCATGTCCAGTTCATCCAGGGCCGGCATGGCCTTGGCGTCGTCCTGCTTGAGCAGGGTCTCGGCCCGTTGGCAGGCCGCACGCAATTGCGGCACGCCGCAATACCGGGTGGCGCCGTGCAGGCGGTGCACCCGTTCGATCAGGGCGTTGCGGTCATTGGCGTCACGGGCGACGCGAATCGCTTCACGGTCCGCTTCCAGCGAGGCCAGCAGCATCGCGAGCATGTCTGCCGCCAGATCCGCCTTGCCGGCCGCCAGGCGCAAACCTTCTTCATGGTCCAGCACCGGCAATTGCGTGGCATGCCCGAAACTTTCGGTGCCACGGTCCGGGCCCTGGTTGCGCAGGGCCAGCCCGGTCCATTTCAACACCACCTGGGCCAGTTGCCGTTCGCTGATGGGTTTGGTCAGGTAATCATCCATGCCGCTTTGCAGCAGGGCGCGTTTTTCGTTGGCCATCGCATGGGCCGTCAGCGCGACGATGGGCAACGGTGTGCCATGGCGTTCGCTTTCCCACGTGCGGATTGCCTCGGTGCTCTGGCGACCGTCCATCCCCGGCATCTGCACGTCCATCAGCACCAGGTCGAAGGCTTCCTGCTTCACTGCCTCGATGGCCGAGTAACCGCTTTCCACCGCCTGGACCTTGGCGCCCATGTCTTCCAGCAGGGTTTGCACCAGCAGCAGGTTGGCCGGGTTGTCGTCGACACACAGCACCCGCGGCGCGCGGCTGGACAGGGGCTCGCCGGGTTCGCTGCGCAGCGGGCGCGGGCTGATCAGGTCGGCCAGGGCGCGACGCAGTTTGCGGGTGCACGCGGGCTTGGCCTGCAACTGGCTGTTGGGGTTGGGCACCGAGGGGTTGAACAGCAGCTGTTCGGTGGTCGGGCACAACACCAGTACCTTGCAGCCCAGGTGTTCGAGGTCCCACAGGTGCTGGTTCAAACGCTCCGGCGGAATGTCGTTGGCGGTGATGCCCAGCACGGCCAGGTCAATCGCCTGTTCGGTCTGGTGGGCGCTGGTGATGCCGTTGGTCAGGCTTTCCAGGCTGTTGAACGGGGTGACTTCCAGGCCGCAGTCTTCCAGCTGATGTTGCAGGGCCTGGCGCGCCAGTTCGTGGTTTTCCAGCACCGCCACGCGCCGGCCCAGCAGCGGCGCGGAGGGCAGGTCTTCGATATCGTCACGGGTTTTCGGCAGGTTCAGGCTGATCCAGAATTCCGAGCCTTCTCCCGGCGTGCTGTCGACGCCGATCTCACCGCCCATCTGTTCGATCAGGCGCTTGGAAATCACCAGGCCAAGGCCGGTCCCGCCGGGTTGGCGTGACAGCGAATTGTCCGCCTGGCTGAACGCCTGGAACAGCGCCCGCACATCCTGGTTCGACAGGCCGATGCCGGTGTCCTGCACGCTGATGCGCAGTTGTACGCTGTCTTCCTGTTCGTCTTCAATCATGGCGCGGGCAACGATGGTGCCTTCGCGGGTGAACTTGATCGCGTTGCTCACCAGGTTCGTGAGGATCTGCTTGAGCCGCAGCGGGTCACCCACCAAGGCGAGCGGCGTGTCGCGGTAGACCAGGCTCACCAGCTCCAGCTGTTTGGCGTGGGCGGCCGGGGCGAGGATGGTCAGGGTGTCTTGCAGCAAGTCCCGCAGGTTGAACGGGATGCTGTCGAGCACCAGCTTGCCGGCCTCGATTTTCGAGAAGTCGAGGATTTCGTTGATGATGCCCAGCAGGTTGTCGGCGGATTTTTCGATGGTGCCCAGGTAATCCAGCTGGCGCGGTGACAGTTCGCTTTTCTGCAACAAATGGGTGAAACCAAGGATGCCGTTCAACGGCGTGCGGATTTCATGGCTCATGTTGGCCAGAAACTCCGACTTGATGCGGCTGGCTTCCAGGGCTTCCTTGCGGGCCAGGTCCAACTCGATGTTCTGGATCTCGATGGTTTCGAGGTTTTGCCGCACGTCTTCGGTGGCCTGGTCGATGCTGTGTTGCAATTCTTCCTGGGCGTTTTGCAGGGTCTCGGCCATGCGGTTGATGCCCGAGGCCAGGTGATCCAGCTCCTGGCTGCCCAGGGGTGGCAAGCGGGTTTCGAGATTGCCGTCCTTGAGTTGCGCGACGGCCTGTTTGATCAGGCCGATCGGTGAGTTGATCGTACGGCTGATGCGCAAGGCGAGGGCCGCCGTGCAGATCAGGCCGATGGCGATCAGCAGCAGGCTGGCGAACAGGCTGCGGTAGCCACGCAGCAACATGCCGTTGTGGGACAGTTCCAGCTCGACCCAGCCGAGCAGGCGGTCGGATTCATCCGGGATCAGTTCACCGGCGAGGTTGCGATGGCGGCCGAACACCGGCAGCAGATAACGGGTGGCGTCATTGCCGGTGCGCTGCAACAGGTGCGAACTGTTGCCGATGGGCGGCTGGTTGAGCATGGTCGGCCCGGCGTGGGCCAGGGGCGTGCGGTCGGGCCCGAGGAACGATACGGCGCGCACATCGGTTTGTTCCAGGGACTGGGTGGCGATGCGTTCCAGCAGGTCGGTGTTCCTGGTGCCGAGGGCCGGGGCCACCAGCGGCGCCAGTTGCTCGGCGATCATCTCGCCGCGTTGCAGCAACTGCGACTGCAACTCCGAAAGCTGCATCCAGGTGAAGTACCCGCCCAGCAGCAACGCCATCAGGCTGGTAGGCAATAAGGTCAGCAACAGTACGCGGCCTTTTATCCCCATTCTTTTAAGCACGCCACTCTCCTGCTACCACACTGTTGTCGAATTCCACGCAGGCATCCGGCCCGCGCCACCTGCGCAGTGTAGCCATTTGCGCGGCGGGGAATCTTGCAAAATTAATGACCTGAGGCAAACCTTGGGCCGCCGGACGCCCGGCGGCGGTTGCTCATGGGGGGGCAATCTTGAATAATCAGTCATTGAGAATGACTTGCAGACGCTAATGAATCCCGCAGCACTTGGCTTACCCAGTATCCTGGCGATTGAAGACGATCCTGTGCTTGGCGCCTATGTCCATGAGCAATTGGGCCTCTGTGGCTTCCAGGTGACCTGGTGCCAGAATGGCCAGCAGGGCCTGCAAATGGCCCGCGATCAGCGCTTCGACGTGGTGTTGATGGACATCCTGCTGCCGGGCATGGACGGTTTGTCGGTGCTCACGCATTTGCGCCAGAGCCATTCGATGCCGGTGATCCTGATGTCGGCCCTGGGGGCCGAAGCCGATCGCATCAGCGGTTTTCGCCTGGGGGCCGACGATTACCTGCCCAAGCCGTTCAGCATGGCCGAGTTGCGGGTGCGCATCGAAGCGATCCTGCGCCGGGTCGCCCTGGACCGGCGGCCGTTGCCGGCCCTGGCGGCGGTGCGCGGCGATGCCCGCAGCCTGCGTTTCGATGACGAGCTGTGTGATGTGTTTCACCGGGAGCAGTGGGCCGGCCTGACCCGCAGCGAATATCGCCTGTTGGAAACCCTGCACCGCAACGCCGAAGAAGTCCTCAGCAAAGCCTTCCTCTACCAGCATGTGTTCCAGCGCGGCTATGCGCCCCATGACCGCAGCCTGGACATGCACATCAGCCAGATTCGTCGCAAGCTCAAGGCTGTCGGCTACAGCGAGCGGGAAGTGCGCACGGTGTGGGGCAAGGGCTATGTGTTGAGCGGTCACGATGACAGGCTTTAAGGCCTCCCTCACACGGCTGCCGGGCAAGCATTCGTTATTCTGGAAACTGGCCTGCCTGCTGATCGCGTTCTGCTTGCTGATGATCTGGCTCAGTTGGTCATGGGGCCGGTATATGGAAGAGCAGAATGCCTTTCTGTCCAGCGAGGCCCGCGCCACCCTGAGCGGTTATGCCGCTGGCGCGGAACTGGCCTGGAACAAGGGCGGCAACGCCGGTGTGGACGAATGGTTGCACACCCTGGGCCAGCGCGAGCGCACCTGGGTGGGGGTCATCGGCAACGACCTGCAATCCCTGAGCAGCTACCCACTGACGGACAAGGAGAGCCAGCGCCTGACCTTCCTGCGCGGCCTGGACTGGCCCGTCAGCCGGCATGCCAAGGGCCTGCCGTGGTTGAAAATCCCGTTCCCGCTCGACCCGGGTGCGGGCTCCCTGGTGATCGAATTGCCGCGGCGTTTCATGCCCGGGCAAAACCAGCTGTTCTGGCGGATCGTCACCAATGGCGTGATTCCCGGCCTGTTCACCCTGCTGCTGTGCATCGGTCTCTACCGGCTGTTGATCATGCCTCTCAACCACCTGCGAGAGCAGGCCAACGCCTGGCGTGCCGATCAACTGGGCACCCGGCTTTCCCGCGACACCACCAGCCGCCAGGATGAACTGGGGGAATTGGGCCGCGCGTTTGACCAGATGTCTGAACGCCTGCAAGGCACCGTGGCCCTGCAACAGCAACTGCTGCGGGATTTGTCCCATGAGCTGCGCACACCGTTGAGCCGTTTGCGCGTCGCCTGTGACAGCGAGCAGGACCTGACCCAACTGCGCGAGCGCCTGGGGAGGGAGATCGACGGCATGCAGCGCCTGGTGGAGGACACCCTGCAACTGGCCTGGCTCGACACCGAGCGCGCGCCGTTGCCCAAGGAAGACATCCAGGTGCAGGCGCTGTGGGACATGCTCCGGGAAAACGCCTGTTTTGAAAGTGGCTGGCCGGCTTCACGCTTGCAGTGCGAGCTGGGGGCCGACTGCTGGGTGCGCGGTCATCTGAACCTGCTGGCCCAGGCATTGGAGAACATCCTGCGCAATGCCATCCGGCACTCTGCGCAAGACGGAACGGTGCAATTGGGCGGGCAGCGTGAGGGGGATCACTGGCACTTGTGGCTGGAAGACCAGGGCGGCGGGATCGATGAGGTGGAGTTGGAGCGAATCTTTGCGCCATTCACCCGGCTGGACGGTTCAAGGCCCGGCGACGGCGGCTTTGGCCTGGGCTTGAGCATTGCGCGCAACGCTGTGCAGCGTCAGGACGGCAGCCTGTGGGCGGAAAATACCGGCCAGGGTTTACGTGTGCACATGCGCTTGCTGGCGCGCTAACGGTTACAACCTGCGCTGTTTGCGTTTTTTCCACTGTCGGGCCACCCACCAGCGCCAATAGCCCATGGTCAGGCAATAACCCAGCACCGCCATCACCAGCCCCAGTACTACCGAGCCCAGCAGGAACGGTTGCCACAGCGTCGACAACTGCCCGCTGATCCATTCCCAGGTCAGCTCGTCGGGCATGCTGCGGGGTGGCACATTCATCAGCCAGGCCCCGGTCATGTAGGTGCAGAAAAACACCGGCGGCATGGTAATCGGGTTGGTCAGCCAGACCAGGCTCACGGCAATCGGCATGTTGCCGCGCACGCTGATGGCGAGGACCGCTGCCAGCAGCATCTGCAAGGGAATGGGGATGAATGCCGCGAACAGGCCAACGGCCATGGCCCGCGCGACCGAGTGCCGATTGAGGTGCCAGAGATTCGGGTCATGCAGCAACTTGCCGAGAAAGCGTAAGGACTTGTGTTCCCGAATGCTGGTCGGATCGGGCATGTACCGTTTGAATAAGCGCCGTGGCATAAGGGGTCCAGGTCAGTTCGAGGGGCAAGTATGCCCGCATTCCACGAACGTGAAATTCAGACTTTGTGACAAATAATAATAGGCCACACCGCTAGCCCGGCTAAGACTCAATGGGTCGCTTTCAAGGAAAGATCCATGAGAACAGGGATGTTCGCACTCGCGCTGGGGCTGCTCGCCTTGCGTTTTTTACCCGCGTTGCCGTCCGGCGGCTGGCTGTTGCTGATGCCGGTGCTGGCCCTGATGCTGTTGCCTTTTCGTACCTATCCGCTGGGGTTTTTCCTGCTTGGCCTGGGCTGGGCATGCCTCAGCGCGCAGTGGGCGCTGGATGACCGGTTGGCCCCGCATCTGGATGGCCAGACCCGCTGGGTGGAGGGGCGTGTCAGCGGGTTGCCGCAGCAGATGGGCGACGGTGTGCGCTTCGAACTGACCGACAGCCGGTCACGCAAGGACCTGCTTCCCAAGCGCATTCGCGTGTCCTGGCGCGGCGGCCCACCGGTTAAGAGCGGTGAGCGCTGGCGACTGGCGGTGACTCTCAAGCGTCCTTCCGGATTGCTCAATGCCGATGGCTTTGACTATGAAGCCTGGCTGCTGGCCCAGCGGATTGGCGCCACCGGCTCGGTCAAGGACGGCCAACTGCTGGCACCGGCACGACATGCCTGGCGCGACGGGATTCGCCAGCGGCTGCTGGCAGTGGATGCCCAGGGGCGAGAGGCGGGCCTGGCGGCGCTGGTGCTCGGCGATGGTTCCGGGTTGGCCGCCGAGGATTGGCGGGTCCTGCAAGCCACTGGCACCGTGCATTTACTGGTGATATCCGGGCAGCACATCGGCCTGCTGGCGGGGTTGATCTATGGCCTGGTCGCCGGTCTTGCGCGCTACGGGGGTTGGCCGAAACCTTTGCCGTGGCTGCCCTGGGCCTGCGGCCTGGCGTTTGCTGCAGCGCTGGGCTACGGCCTGCTGGCAGGTTTCGAGGTGCCGGTGCAACGGGCCTGTGTGATGGTGGGCCTGGTATTGCTGTGGCGTCTGCGGTTTCGTCACCTGGGAATCTGGTGGCCGCTGTTGCTGGCGCTGGACGCGGTGCTGATCCTCGAACCGTTGGCCAGCCTGCAGCCGGGGTTCTGGCTGTCTTTTGCGGCTGTTGCGGTGCTGATTTTGGCGTTCAGTGGCCGATTGGGCCCCTGGCCCTTGTGGCAAGCCTGGACCCGCGCCCAATGGATGATTGCCATCGGCCTGTTTCCGCTGCTGCTGGTGCTCGGCCTGCCTATCAGCCTGAGCGGGCCGCTGGCCAACCTGGTTGCGGTGCCGTGGATCAGCCTGGTGGTGCTGCCCCTGGCCTTGCTGGGTACGGTGTTATTGCCGCTGCCTTATATAGGAGAGGGGTTGTTATGGCTGGCGGGCGGCACACTGGACGGGCTGTTCAAGGCCTTGGCGCTGCTGGCGCAGTACTTGCCGGCCTGGATACCGGCGCAAGTGCCCATTGGCTATTGGCTGGTGAGCCTGCTGGGGGCGGTGCTGTTATTGCTGCCCAAGGGCGTCCCGTTTCGGCTGCTGGGCTGGCCGATGTTGCTGCTGGCAGTGTTCCCGCCGCGGGAGTCGATACCTCATGGGCTGGTCGAGGTGGTGCAACTGGATGTCGGCCAGGGGTTGGCGATCATCCTGCGTACCCGCAACCATGTACTGCTGTATGACGCCGGGCCGCGCTCCGGTGAGTTCGATCTTGGCGCGCGTGTCGTATTGCCTGCGTTGCGCAAGCTGGGGGTCGCAGAGCTGGACGTGATGCTGCTCAGTCATGCCGATGCCGATCATGCCGGCGGCGCGTTGGCCGTCGCCCATGGGTTGCCGGTCAAGCGTGTGGTGGGCGGTGAGACGGCACGGCTGCCGGCCTCGCTCGGTACCCAGGCGTGTGTCAGCGGCGAGCAGTGGGAGTGGGACGGCGTGAGGTTCGAGCTATGGCAATGGCCTGATGCGACGGACGGTAACCAGATGTCCTGCGTGTTACGGGTGCAGGCCAATGGCGAGCGCTTGTTGCTGACCGGGGATATTGACCATGACGCCGAGCGGGCATTGCTGGCCACTCCCATGGGCGCTCCTGTCGATTGGCTGCAAGCGCCGCACCACGGCAGCCGCAGCTCGTCGTCATGGGCCTTTCTACAGCGCCTGGCACCCAAGGCCGTGTTGATTTCCCGGGGGCGCAGCAATGGGTTTGGCCACCCGCATCCACAGGTGCTGGAGCGTTACCAGGCCGTGGGCAGCGCGATTTATGACAGTGCCGAGCAAGGCGCACTCCGCCTGCGACTGGGCACCTTCCAGCCGCCGCTGGCCGCGCGCAGCCAGCGGCGTTTCTGGCGCGAGCGCCCGCCGCAAAACAGCGTTACCAAAGAGCGGCCCCTGCGACAGGATGCTCTGGGGCAGGCCAGCCCTTCCACCGGACCCTTATGGTAAAGTGGCGCACTTTTTCGAGGGGACATTCACTGTGTGGGAATTGGTCAAATCCGGCGGCTGGATGATGTTGCCGATCATTTTGAGTTCCATCGCCGCACTCGGCATCATCGCCGAACGCCTGTGGACCCTGCGTGCCAGCCGTGTAACGCCTGACCACCTGCTGGGCCAGGTCTGGGGCTGGATCAAGAACAAGCAGCTCGACAAGACAAAACTCAAGGAACTGCGCGCCAACTCGCCCCTGGGTGAAATCCTCGCCGCCGGCCTCGCCAACTCCAAGCACGGTCGCGAGATCATGAAGGAGTGCATCGAAGAGGCCGCCGCCCGGGTCATCCATGAGTTGGAGCGCTACATCAATGCCCTGGGCACCATCGCCGCCATGGCACCGTTGCTCGGCCTGCTCGGTACGGTGCTGGGCATGATCGATATTTTCAGCTCATTCATGGGGTCGGGCATGACCACCAACGCCGCAGTGCTGGCCGGTGGTATTTCCAAGGCCTTGATCACCACGGCGGCGGGCCTGATGGTCGGTATTCCTTCGGTGTTCTTCCACCGTTTCCTGCAACGGCGCATCGACGAACTGGTGGTGGGCATGGAGCAGGAAGCCATCAAGCTGGTGGAAGTGGTACAGGGCGACCGTGACGTGGACCTGGTTGAGGGCAACGCGTGAAATTTCGTCGCAAGCAACGGGAAAACGTCGATATCAACCTGGCGTCGTTGATCGACGTGGTGTTTATCCTGCTGCTGTTTTTTGTCGTCACCACCACCTTTACCCGGGAAACCCAGCTGCGCGTCGACCTGCCGGAAGCCGTCAGCGGTTCGCCGGCGGAAGACCAGCAGGCCAAGCAACTGGACATCGCCATCAGCGCCGATGGCGTGTTCTCGGTGAATAACCAGTTGCTGGAGAAAAATGACCTGGCCAGCCTGATGGAAGCACTGCAGAAGGAGTCCGGTGGCGACACTAACTTGCCACTGTCCATCAGCGCCGATGGCAACACCAAGCACCAGGCCGTGATCACGGCGATGGACGCTGCCGGCAAGCTCGGCTTCAGCCATTTGCGCATGACCACCGTCGAGGCGGCGAGCCAACCCTGATGGCCATGACTGATCGTTTGCTCAAGGCCTGGTACGAAGGCCATCCTGCACTTGCGTTATTGCAGCCGCTGGAATCCCTCTATCGCCGGGTGGTGCAGCGCAAGCGCGCACGGTTCCTGGCGGGCGAGGGCGAGATCTATCAGTCGCCGGTGCCGGTCGTGGTGGTAGGCAATATCACGGTGGGTGGCACCGGCAAGACGCCCATGATTCTCTGGCTGATCGACCATTGCCAGCGCAGTGGTTTGCGCGTCGGTGTGGTCAGCCGCGGTTATGGCGCCAAGCCGCCACAGTTTCCATGGCGCGTAGAGGCCGATCAAACCGCAGCGGTGGCGGGGGACGAACCCTTGCTGATCGTGCAGCGCAGCGGCGTGCCGCTGATGATCGACCCCGACCGCAGCCGCGCCGTGAAGGCGCTGTTGGCCAGCGAAACCCTCGACCTGATCCTCTCCGACGACGGCCTGCAACATTACCGCCTGGCCCGTGATCTGGAACTGGTGTTGATTGACGCCGCCCGCGGGCTGGGTAACCGTCGCTGCCTGCCGGCGGGGCCGTTGCGTGAGCCGGTCGAGCGTTTGCAGAGCGTCGATGCGCTGCTTTACAACGGCGCAGGTTCTGACCGTGACGACGGCTATGCCTTCCGTCTGTTGCCTGCCGCGCTGGTCAACCTGCATACCGGCGAGCGTAAACCCGTCGAACACTTCCCGGTGGGGCAGCAGGTACATGCGGTGGCCGGCATCGGCAACCCGCAACGTTTCTTCAATACCCTTGAAACGCTACACTGGCGCCCAATACCCCATGCTTTTGCCGACCACGCGCCGTACAGCGCCGAGGTCTTGAATTTCACACCGGCACTGCCGTTGGTCATGACTGAAAAGGACGCGGTGAAGTGCCGCGCCTTTGCCAGGCCCGACTGGTGGTACCTTGCGGTGGACGCGGCACCGTCACCGGCGTTTATCGCCTGGTTCGACACGCAGTTGATGCGCTTGCTGCCCGCTCGCCTTTTGCCTTAAAACGCTGCTCTCCAGGACATACTCATGGACACCAAACTGCTCGATATCCTCGCTTGCCCGATCTGCAAGGGTCCGCTCAAGCTCAGCGCCGACAAAACCGAGCTGATCAGCAAGGGCGCCGGCCTGGCGTACCCGATTCGTGATGGCATTCCGGTAATGCTCGAAAGCGAAGCCCGCACCCTGACCACCGACGAGCGCCTGGATAAATGACCACCGCCTTCACCGTTGTCATCCCGTCCCGCTACGCCTCCACCCGCCTGCCCGGCAAGCCGCTGCAACTGATCGGCAACAAGCCGATGATCCAGCTGGTGTGGGAACAGGCCTGCAAAAGCAGCGCCGAAAGGGTAGTGGTGGCCACCGACGATCCGCGCATCATCGAGGCCTGCAAAGGCTTTGGTGCCGAAGCGGTGCTGACCCGTGAAGACCACAACTCCGGTACCGACCGCCTGGCCGAAGTGGCCACCAAGCTGGGCCTGGCGGCGGACGCCATCGTGGTCAACGTGCAAGGTGACGAGCCGTTGATTCCGCCCAGCGTGATCGATCAGGTGGCGGCCAACCTGGCAGCCCATGGCGAAGCGCGCATGGCGACCCTGGCCGAGCCGATTGAAGACATCGAGACCCTGTTCAACCCCAACGTGGTGAAAGTGGTCAGCGACATCAATGGCCTGGCGCTGACCTTCAGTCGCTCTACCTTGCCGTGGGCGCGGGATGCGTTCGCCAAACAGCCTGACGTGCTGCCGGCTGGCGTGCCTTACCGTCGCCACATCGGCATCTACGCCTACCGCGCCGGTTTCCTGCACGACTTCGTGAGCTGGGGCCCGTGCTGGCTGGAAAATACCGAATCCCTGGAACAACTGCGTGCCCTGTGGCACGGCGTGCGCATTCATGTGGGCGATGCCCTGGAAGCGCCGCCGGCGGGCGTCGACACCCCTGAAGACCTCGAGCGCGTCCGTCGCCTGCTGGGGGCCTGATGCAGGTTCTGTTCGTCTGCCTGGGCAACATCTGCCGTTCGCCCACGGCCGAAGGCGTTCTGCGCCACAAATTGCGCGAAGCCGGCCTGGCCGATCAGGTTGAAGTGGCCTCTGCCGGTACCGGTGATTGGCACGTCGGCAACCCACCGGACAAGCGCAGCCAGCGTGCAGCGCTGCAACGCGGCTACGACCTGTCGGCCCAGCGTGCACAACAGGTGTCGCGTGCCGACTTTTCCCGCTACGACCTGATCCTCGCCATGGACCAGAGCAACCTGCGCAACCTCAAGGCCATGCAGCCGGCTCAGGGCAAGGCGGACCTGGACCTGTTCCTGCGCCGCTACGACTGGATGGTGGATGAAGTGCCGGACCCGTACTACGAAGGTGACCAGGGCTTTGAAACTGTCCTCGACCTGATCGAGCGCGCCTGTGACCTGTTGGTGATTGAATTGAAGGGCCGGTTATGACTTTGCAGGTACGGGCACAGGTTTCGCTCAAGCCGTTCAACAGCTTTGGCATCGACGTGCATGCCCGGCTGTTTGCCGAGGCCCACAATGACGCCGACGTGCGTGAGGCCCTGGCCTGTGCCGCCGAGCAACAACTGCCGTTGCTGGTGATTGGCGGTGGCAGCAACTTGCTGTTGACCCAGGATATTGACGCACTGGTGCTGCGCATGGCCAGCCAGGGCATCCGGGTGTTGCACGACGATGGCGTGCAGGTCGTGGTTGAGGCCGAAGCGGGCGAAGCCTGGCATCCGTTTGTGCTGTGGACCCTGGCCCAGGGCTTTTCCGGCCTGGAAAACCTCAGCCTGATTCCCGGCACGGTCGGCGCCGCACCGATGCAGAACATCGGCGCCTACGGTGTAGAGATCAAGGATGTATTCAGCGGCCTGACCGCCCTTGATCGCCAGACCGGCGAACTGCGGGATTTCAGCCTGGCCGAGTGCAACTTTGCCTACCGCGACAGCCTGTTCAAGCACGAAGTGGGGCGCTGGCTGATCCTGCGGGTGCGTTTTGCCCTGAGCCGCGCCGTGCATCTGAAACTTGAATACGGGCCGGTGCGACAGCGCCTGACCGAGCAAGGCATCGCGCAGGCCACGCCCAGCGATGTCAGCCGCGCGATTTGCAGCATTCGTAGCGAGAAACTGCCCGACCCGGCGGTGCTCGGCAATGCGGGGAGTTTCTTCAAGAACCCGCTGGTGTCCCAGGCACTGGCTGCCGAGTTGCAGCGTCAATACCCGGACCTGGTGGCTTACCCCCAGGCCGACGGGCAGATGAAACTGGCCGCCGGCTGGCTGATCGACAAGGCCGGCTGGAAAGGCTTTCGCGATGGCGATGCCGGCGTGCATCGCTTGCAGGCACTGGTATTGGTGAACTACGGCGCGGCCAGCGGCCAGGACATTGCCGGGCTCGCGCTGCGTATCCAGCAGGACATCGAAAAGCGCTTCAAGGTGGTGCTGGAAATGGAGCCGAATCGCTATTGAACTAAGCTTGTTTTTTGACGCACCAAGCCCTGCATTGCAGGGCTTTTTTATTGCCGGTGAGTTAACTTAGCTGACTACCGATATTTTTGATCAACCCATAGATGCTGTTTATCAAAATCAGTTGCAAGGTTGGCGGGAGGCGAAAGCCTGATGGACAGTGTTGATCTGAATGTATTACGCAGCGTGCTGGAATGGCGCCTCGCCGGGCAGCGAGTGGTGCTGTACAGCGTGGTCCAGACCTGGGGCAGCGCCCCGCGTCCGCCGGGGGCGATGCTGGCCTTGCGCGGCGACGGGGTGGTGATTGGCTCGGTGTCCGGCGGCTGTATCGAGGACGACTTGATCGCCCGGTTGCAGGACGGTCGGCTGCCTGACGACGGGCCGCCGGTGCAGCTTGTCACCTACGGTGTCACCCGGGACGAAGCGGCGCGTTTTGGCCTGCCGTGTGGCGGCACCCTGCGTCTCACCGAAGAGCGGGTGAGTGATCCGGGTTGGGTAGCTGAACTGCTGGCGCGCTGTGAGGCCCACGAGATTGTCGCCCGTGAGTTGGACCTGGCCACCGGCGAGGTGGTGTTGAGCGGTGCGAGCAAGACCGATGTGGTCAGCTTCAACGGCGAGCGTTTGCGCGCGATTTACGGTCCGCGCTGGCGCCTGCTGCTGATCGGCGCGGGCCAGCTGTCACGTTATGTGGCGGAAATGGCTCGGTTGCTGGATTTCGAAGTGCTGATCTGCGACCCGCGCCAGGAGTTTGTTTATGGCTGGGAGGAGCAGCACGGGCGCTTTGTGCCGGGTATGCCGGATGAAGCGGTGTTGAATATCCAGACCGATGAACGCACCGCCATTGTCGCGCTCACCCATGACCCGCGCCTGGATGACATGGCGTTGCTGACGGCCCTCAATTCCCGGGCGTTCTACATAGGCGCGCTGGGTTCGCGGGTCAACAGCCAGAAGCGCCGGGAAAACCTCGCGGCACTGGGGCTCAGTGCGGACGCCATTGCGCGGCTGCATGGGCCGATTGGCCTGCATATCGGCAGCCATACGCCGGCGGAAATCGCCTTGTCGTTGATGGCGGAAATCGTCGCCATCAAGAACGGGATCGATCTGCTGCAGAAAAAGCCGTTGCAGGCAGCGGTCAGTTGACGGGCATCGCCGTAATCATCCTGGCGGCGGGGCAGGGCAGTCGTTTTCGGGCCGAGGCGGGTGCCGATCAGGACAAGTTGCTGGCGCCCTGCGTGGGCCGGGATGGCATCACGCGGTCGGTGATCGAGCAGGTATTGGTGAATCTGCCGCCTGTGGCTACGAGACGTTGGCTGGTGACGTCACCGGATCGCACCGAAGTGATTCGGTTGGCTAAGGTGCACGGTTGCGAAGTATTGCTTTTGCGCTCGCCGGGCATGGGTGACAGCATCGCCGCAGCGGTGGCGGCCAGTGGGCCGTCGGCTGGTTGGCTGGTGGTGTTGGGGGATATGCCGTTTGTCCTGCCGGCAAGTATCGAGCAAGTGATGGCAGGCCTGGAGGAAGACGGTATCAGCGCCCCGGTGCATGCAGGTCAGTACGGGCACCCCGTGGGGTTTGGCCGTTCATTCGGTCCGGCCTTGATCGCGCTGACCGGAGACCGCGGAGCAAAACCGTTATTTGCCAA
Source organism: Pseudomonas sp. GP01-A4 (assembly GCF_058780865.1). NCBI lineage: Bacteria > Pseudomonadati > Pseudomonadota > Gammaproteobacteria > Pseudomonadales > Pseudomonadaceae > Pseudomonas > Pseudomonas sp. GP01-A4. The sequence goes on along the minus strand of NZ_JBYSWF010000002.1, from coordinate 180,008 downwards.
GGCTTCGGTGCAGGAAGTCGTAGTCGATGATCCCGGTGTGTTGTGGGACGTCGATGTGCCAGGGTTGTTGGACTACCGCTAACTGATGTAACGGGCATAAAAAAGCCCCGCCTGATCACTCAGGCGGGGCTTTTTAGTGGCCGATGGAATCAGACGAGGGGTTTAGGCTCGTGCTCTTCTTCCTGGGCCTTAGGGTGGTGCTCTACCACTTCTTCAACGGAACGTACGTTCTCGTCGATGGCAGGGGCACTGTGCTCAACCACGGCTTCGGTGACCGGAGCAGGGGCTGCCTCGGCAACTTCAGCGACGGCTGGAGCGGCTTCGGCAGCGGCCTTGGCAGCAGCGGCAGCCGCTTCAGCTTCCTTGCGACGACGACGCACTTCGCGTGGGTCGTTCGGCGCACGGCCATTTTCGGTCAGGGCGCTGGCCGGAGCGGCTTCAACCACCGGGGCTGCCACTTCGGCAACCACTGGCGCTTCAACCACTGGCGCAGGCTCGGCAACAACGGCCACAGGTTCAGCAGCGACCACCACTTCAGCGACTGGCACTGGAGCTTCTTCGACCACTGGCGCAGGCGCTGGAGCTTCAACCGCTTCAACCACCGGGGCAGGTTCGGCAGACCACTGGAAGGCGGTCTGTTCTTCGCGAACTTCACGCACTTCAGGGGTTGGCTCGGCTACCGGTGCTTCAACGGCAGCTTCAACCACGGGCGGTTGTTCAACAACCACGGCAGGCTCGGCAACCACGTCGATTTCAGGCTGAGGCTCGCGAACTTCACGAACTTCACGAACGTGACGAGCCGGAGCTACTTCCACTTCCGGAACAACCGGGGCTTCGACCGGGGTCGTTGCTTCAACCACTGGCGCTTCGACGGCTGGCGTCTCTACAACAGTGTTTTCCTGGATGGCAGCGGTGGCTGCTTCAGCTTGCTCGTTGGCCTGGGCTTCAGCAGGTGCGCTGATGACCGAGCTGGCGACAGCAGCGGTAACGGCCAGGCCGGCAGCCAGTTCGGCGCCAGTCGGTTCGCCGGTAGCGGCTGCGTTGGCTTCGCCGGTCTCTTCCGAGCCTTCGATTTCGTTGCCGTTGGCATCACGTTGACGCTCACGACGGTTGCTGCGACGACGCTGGCCACGGGAGCGGCGGCGTGGACGATCGCCTTCGGCGTTGTCCTGGCCGTCTTCCTGTTGCTGGTCTTCGTTGGACAGCAGCTCTTCTTCTTCACCGGCTGGAGCCGCTTGCTCGGCACGTGGTTGACGCTCTTCACGAGGAGGGCGTGGCGCACGTTCTTCACGCGGCTGACGAGCTGGACGCTCTTCAGCAGTGGCAGCGGTGGCAGCAGCAGCGGCTACGGCTGGAGCGGCATCCAACGGCTCGCGCAGTTCACGCACGCGTTCTTCACGTTCGCCACGTGGCTTGCGGTCTTCACGTGGAGCACGTGGAGCACGCGGTGCACGTTCTTCGCGTGGTGCACGCTCTTCACGGGCTACGGTTGGTGTTTCTTCACGGGCTTCGCGCGGTTGGCGCTCTTCACGTGGGGCGCGTTCTTCGCGGGGTGCACGTTCTTCACGAGGCTTGCGCTCTTCGTCACGGCGACCGTTGCGATTGCGGCTCTGCTGGCGACCGTTGCGACGCTCTTCATTGCGTGCAGGGCGTTCAGTCACAGGCTTCTCGACCACAACTGGAGCCACCGGCTCTTCCTTGGTGGCGAACAGGCTGACCAGCGACTTCACCAGACCCTTGAACAGGCTTGGCTCAGGCAGGGCAGCTGGTGCGGCAACCGGCGCAGCTGCCTCGACCGGAACCGGTGCGTTGGCACGGGCTGGCGCGGTCTTCACGGCGGCTTCCTGGCGAACCAGGGTGCGGGTCGCAGCGGCTGGCTGGACTTCTTCCACTTCGGCAGCGGCAGCAGCGATTTCGTAGCTGGACTGGTTGACGTGGGCTTCCGGGCTGTCATCACGCAGGCGCTGCACTTCGAAGTGCGGCGTCTCGAGGTGATCGTTCGGCAGGATGACGATGCGGGCGCGGGTGCGCAGTTCGATCTTGGTGATCGAGTTGCGTTTTTCGTTGAGCAGGAACGCAGCGACCGGGATCGGCACCTGGGCGCGCACTTCGGCAGTGCGGTCTTTCAGGGCTTCTTCTTCGATCAGGCGCAGGATCGCCAGCGACAGCGATTCAACGTCACGGATGATGCCGGTGCCGTTGCAACGCGGGCAGACGATGCCGCTGCTTTCACCCAGGGATGGACGCAGGCGCTGACGGGACATTTCCAGCAGGCCGAAGCGCGAAATGCGGCCGACCTGTACGCGGGCACGGTCAGCTTCCAGGCATTCGCGGACTTTCTCTTCCACGGCGCGCTGGTTCTTGGCCGGGGTCATGTCGATGAAGTCGATCACGATCAGGCCGCCGATGTCACGCAGGCGCAGCTGGCGGGCGATTTCTTCAGCCGCTTCCAGGTTGGTCTGCAGGGCGGTTTCTTCGATGTCGCTACCCTTGGTGGCACGCGCCGAGTTGATGTCGATGGACACCAGGGCTTCGGTCGGGTCGATCACGATGGAGCCGCCGGAAGGCAGTTCGACGACGCGCTGGAAAGCGGTTTCGATCTGGCTTTCGATCTGGAAACGGTTGAACAGCGGAACGCTGTCTTCGTACAGCTTGATCTTGCTGGCGTACTGCGGCATCACCTGGCGGATGAAGGTCAGGGCTTCGTCCTGGGCTTCGACGCTGTCGATCAGCACTTCGCCGATGTCCTGGCGCAGGTAATCGCGGATGGCGCGGATGATCACGTTGCTTTCCTGGTAGATCAGGAATGGCGCGGAACGATCCAGGGACGCTTCCTTGATAGCGGTCCACAGTTGCAGCAGGTAGTCGAGGTCCCACTGCATTTCTTCGCTGCTGCGGCCCAGGCCGGCAGTGCGCACGATCAGGCCCATGTCGGCCGGAGCGATCAAGCCGTTCAGCGCTTCACGCAGTTCGTTGCGCTCTTCGCCTTCGATGCGACGGGAGATACCGCCGGCACGCGGGTTGTTCGGCATCAGGACCAGATAACGGCCAGCCAGGCTGATGAAGGTGGTCAGGGCGGCGCCCTTGTTGCCACGTTCTTCTTTTTCTACCTGAACGATGACTTCCTGGCCTTCGCTCAGGACGTCCTTGATGTTCACGCGGCCTTCAGGGGATTTCTTGAAGTATTCGCGGGAGATTTCTTTGAGGGGCAGGAAACCATGGCGCTCGGAGCCGAAATCGACAAAGGCAGCCTCAAGGCTTGGTTCGATGCGAGTAATCCGGCCTTTATAGATGTTGGCCTTCTTTTGCTCGCGTGCACCGGACTCGATGTCCAGGTCGTAGAGGCGTTGGCCGTCTACCAGTGCAACACGCAACTCTTCGGGTTGAGTTGCGTTAATCAGCATTCTTTTCATGTTGTACCGTCGGTTTCCGGGCTGCCGGAAACGGCGTTCGGCACACACGACTTCTCACGGTCGGTGTCAGGTGCGTCAAGAGTGGTTGGCCACTCCAGTGTCCAGCAATACCCGCCAAAATGGGCGGTATCGCGACGTACGCTTCCTGCTTGCTGTGGTGACTTAAGCACTCAGTCAGGAGGAGGAATCAACCGGCGACTGTGGACGAGATGAAGCGTCTAAATATAAGCCTAGTGCTACACAGTCCGACGGTTGTGCATCTCCACCCTACACGTATCCCTGATAATTCGGGTGCTGCCGCGCGCAGAATCCGCAGCGGGTTGGCATTTACCGTGTTCTCCAATGGGGAGTCCACGCTCATGGCTAAACAAGACCGGGTGTGGGCGATTGTGCTCTCACTCAGCTCGTAACAGGCGTTGTTTCCGAAGCATTCGCCGTGGTCTGGCTCCAGACTGACTGCACTTTGTGAACTGGCCGTAAATATCGGCGCAAAAGGCGAGTAATCACTCTGCTTTTTGCACTCGCTTCAGGCCTCATGTCACCTGCGCTTGTTACAATCTCGAGCCTTCCAGGGTGGCGAAAGCCCCGTAGGACGGCCTCGCGTCCTGATGAATTGCGATGGTCAGGGCCGGCAGTTTGCCGCTAGTCCTCTGTCCAGGCCGCTTTTGGCGGCGTTCGCGACTATAGCAGCAATGATTAAGTGCTTCAATTCCATAAAAAATTGTTATCATCGCCGCCATGACGACTACCGCCCCCCAGACCCCCAGCGTCCAGCTGCTCGAGGTCTCGCCGGAATATGCCGGCCAACGCATCGACAACTTTCTTCTTGCCAGGCTCAAAGGCGTGCCCAAGACCTTGATTTACCGCATTTTGCGTAAAGGCGAAGTGCGCGTGAACAAAGGCCGGATCAAGCCCGAGTACAAGCTGCAGGCGGGCGACATCGTCCGCGTGCCGCCGGTGCGGGTGCCTGAGCGTGACGAACCGGTCCCACTGGCCCAGGGCCTGTTGCAGCGCCTTGAAGCGTCGATTGTCTTCGAAGACAAGGCACTGATCGTGATCAACAAGCCGTGTGGCATCGCGGTCCACGGTGGCAGCGGCCTCAACTACGGGGTGATCGAAGCCTTTCGTCAGTTGCGCCCGGATGCCAAGGAGCTGGAGCTGGTCCACCGTCTGGACCGTGACACCTCCGGCCTGTTGATGATCGCCAAGAAACGCAGCATGTTGCGCCACCTGCATGCCGCCCTGCGCGGTGATGGCGTGGACAAGCGCTACATGGCGCTGGTGCGTGGCAACTGGGCCACCTCGATCAAGAGCGTGCGCGCGCCGTTGCAGAAGAGCAACCTGCGTTCCGGCGAGCGCATGGTCGAGGTGGACGAGGAGGGCAAGGAGGCGCTGACCCTGTTCAAGGTGCTGCGCCGCTTTGGTGACTTTGCCACCATGGTCGAGGCCAAGCCGGTCACTGGCCGTACCCACCAGATTCGTGTGCACACCCTGCATGCGGGGCACTGCATTGCCGGCGATACCAAATACGGCGATGAAGATTTCTCCAAGGAAATCCGCGACCTGGGTGGCAAACGCCTGTTCCTGCACGCCTACATGCTGACCGTGCCGCTGCCCGATGGTGGCGAATTGAAGCTGCAAGCGCCTGTCGATGAAATGTGGGCCAAGACCGTGGAGCGCCTGAGTGTCGCACCCTGACTACAAGCTGTTGATCTTTGACTGGGATGGCACGCTGTGTAATTCCATTGGTCGGATTGTCGAGTCGATGCACGCGGCGTCGACCCGTTCCGGTTATGCATTGTGCGACGACCTGGCGGTCAAGGGCATTATTGGCCTGGGCCTGCCGGAAGCGATCCGCACCCTGTACCCGGAGATTGGTGATGACGAGCTGATAGCGTTTCGTCAGCACTACGCCGATCACTACATGGCGCTCGACGCCCAGCCTTCGCCGCTATTTGAAGGCGTGGCGCAGGCCATGGAAGCATTTCGCGCCGACGGTTATCACCTTGCGGTCGCGACCGGCAAGGCCCGTCGCGGCCTGGACCGGGTGCTCAAGGCTCATGGCTGGGAAGATTATTTCGACGCCACCCGTGCGGCGGACGAAACCGCCAGCAAGCCCCACCCTCTGATGCTCGAGCAGATCCTCGCTCAATGTGGCGTGTCGCCTCGGCAGGCGTTGATGGTGGGTGATGCGTCGTTCGACCTGATGATGGCGCGTAATGCTGGCATGGACTCCGTGGCGGTCAGCTACGGCGCCCAATCTGCCCAGGCGTTGCAGGCCTACGAGCCGCGCCTGACAATTGACCGTTTTTCTGAATTGCAGGCCTGGCTCAGCCGGGCCCATTAAGTCTTTGCTGGGGTAGATGGCATGACCGATGAGTGGAAAGCGCCTGAGAAGGCCAATGCCAATAACAATGGCGATGACAGAAGCTGGAAGTTGCTGGAGAAGACCTTGCTGGCCAGTGTTCAGGAGCAGCGCCGCTCCCGGCGTTGGGGGATCTTTTTCAAGCTTCTGACCTTTATTTATCTGTTGGGCATGCTGGTGCTGTTCAGTCCGCTGATGGACATGGAGAAGAGCGCCACCCGAAGCGGTAATTACACGGCGTTGATCGAAGTGCGCGGAGTGATTGCCGACAAGGAGTCTGCCAGTGCAGACAACATCGTCAGCAGCCTGCGGGCGGCCTTCGAGGACTCCAAGGTCAAGGCTGTGATCCTGCGCATCAACAGCCCGGGCGGCAGTCCGGTGCAATCGGGTTACGTGTACGACGAGATTCGTCGCCTGCGCGCCTTGCACCCGGACATCAAGCTGTATGCAGTGATTTCCGACCTGGGTGCCTCGGGTGCCTACTACATCGCCAGTGCTGCCGACCAGATCTATGCCGACAAGGCCAGTCTGGTGGGTTCGATTGGTGTGACGGCGGCCGGTTATGGCTTTGTCGGCACCATGGAGAAGCTCGGGGTTGAGCGTCGTACCTACACGTCAGGTGAGCATAAGTCGTTCCTGGACCCGTTCCAGCCGCAAAAGGCGGATGAAACCCAGTTCTGGCAGGGTGTGCTGGATACCACTCATCGGCAGTTCATCGCCAGTGTGAAGCAGGGGCGCGGTGACCGGCTCAAGGATAAGGAACATCCGGAGCTGTTTTCCGGTCTGGTCTGGTCTGGCGAGCAAGCGCTGCCATTGGGCTTGATCGATGGCCTGGGCAGTGCCAGTTCGGTGGCGCGGGACGTGATTGGCGAGAAAGAACTGGTGGACTTCACTGTTCAGGAATCGCCGTTTGATCGTTTCTCCAAGAAGCTGGGTGCCAGTGTGGCTGAGCAGTTGGCGATGTGGATGGGCTTTCAGGGTCCGACCCTGCGCTGAGATCTTGAGCGCGACAAGGCTCAAAGTGTGGGAGCTGGCTTGCCTGCGATAGCATCACCTCGGTGCAACTGATGTACCGAGGTGTCTGCATCGCAGGCAAGCCAGCTCCCACATTCGTTTGTGGTGTTCTCAGGGAATCTGTACGCCTTCGGCCAGTAGCATGTCCACCAGTCGGATCAGCGGCAGTCCGACCAGGCTGGTGGCGTCTGGACCTTCGGTGCTTTGAAACAGGCTCACCCCCAGGCCTTCGGCCTTGAAGCTGCCAGCGCAGTCGTAGGGCTGCTCGATGCGCAGGTAGCGTTCGATGCGTGCGGCGTCCAGCGTGCGCATGTGTACGGTGAAGGGGATGCAGTCGACCTGGCAATGGCCGGTGGCGCTGTTCAGTACAGCCAGGCCGGTCAGGAAGCTGACGCGCTTGCCACTGGCCGCCAGCAGTTGCTCACGGGCCTTCTCGAAAGTGTGGGGCTTGCCGATGATCTGGCCGTCGAGCGCGGCGACCTGGTCCGAGCCGATGATCAGGTGGCCCGGATGGCTGTCAGCCAGGGCGCGGGCCTTTTCCTCGGCCAGGCGCTTGACCAGCTCCACAGCGGACTCGTCCCGGCGGTGGCTTTCGTCGATATCCGGCGAGCTGCAGATGAACGGCAGGTGCAGGCGGTTCAACAATTCCCGGCGATAAACCGAGCTGGAAGCGAGTAATAAAGGCAGCATGGGCGTCTCCTCAAGGCAGTCGCGGATTCTAGCGGGGAGGCCCGGTGACGGACAGGGCTGAATTTCCTTTGACATGGCCGGGTGCATCCCTATAATGCTGCGCCTATGTTGAATGACCCGATTCCACCTCACGTTGACCCGCGCAAATTGGCTGATCGTGGCACCACCCTTCAAGGTGAGCTGCTCCTGGCCGATTTGGAGAGACTCTGCGACCCGCTTTCCGACACTGTCGGTACGGTGCAGGCTAAATTCGTTTTTGAACGAGATGAACGTAAGTCTGTGGTAATCCACAGCTTTATCGACACCGAAGTCAAAATGGTTTGCCAGCGTTGTCTTGAGCTGGTCACCCTGCCGATCCACAGCGAATGCAGTTATGCTGTGGTGAAAGAGGGTGCGAATACCCAGTCGTTGCCGAAAGGTTATGACGTGCTGGAACTGGGCGAAGATCCTTTGGATCTGCAGTCACTGATCGAGGAGGAGCTTTTGCTCGCCTTGCCCATTGTGCCTGCTCATCATCCGGAAGAATGCCAGCAGCCGGCGGGTCTCGATGAGCCCGAACCGAGCGAGGACGAGGTAACGCGGTCCAACCCGTTCAGTGTATTGGCGCAGTTAAAGCGTGACCCAAACGTTTAGGAGTTAATCAATTATGGCTGTTCAGCAGAACAAAAAATCCCGCTCTGCCCGTGACATGCGTCGTTCGCACGACGCCCTGACGGCAAGCACTCTGTCTGTAGAAAAAACCACCGGTGAAGTTCACCTGCGTCACCACGTATCGCCAGAAGGCGTATACCGTGGCCGTAAAGTGATCGACAAGGGCGCTGACGAGTAATCACTTGTCTGCTCAAGTCATCGCGATTGACGCAATGGGCGGGGACTTCGGTCCCCGCAGCATTGTTCAGGCCTGCATTGCTTGCCTGTCTGCCACGCCCTCGCTGCACCTGACCCTCGTCGGTCAACCCTCCTTACTTGAAGAACTGATTGCCAGCCATCCGGCGGTGGATCGCGCGCGGCTGACTATTACACCGGCCAGCGAAACCATCACCATGGATGAAAAGCCTGCGCAGGCCTTGCGCGGCAAGCCTGATTCTTCGATGCGGGTGGCGCTTGAGCTGGTACGCGACGGCAAGGCCCAGGCCTGTGTCAGTGCCGGCAATACCGGGGCGTTGATGGCGTTGTCCCGGCATGTGCTGAAAACCCTGCCGGGCATTGACCGGCCGGCGATGGTTGCGGCTATTCCGACCCAGCAGGGCTATTGCCAGTTGCTGGACCTGGGGGCGAACGTCGATTGCAGTGCCGAGCATCTGCTGCACTTTGCCCTGATGGGCTCGGTGGCGGCCGAAGCGCTGGGCGTGGCCCGGCCTCGGGTGGCGCTGCTGAATATCGGCACCGAAGACATCAAGGGCAACCAGCAGGTCAAGCTGGCGGCGACGCTGTTGCAAAGCGCGCGAGGCCTGAACTACATCGGCTTTGTCGAGGGTGACGGTCTGTACCGCGGCGAAGCCGACGTGGTGGTATGCGACGGTTTTGTCGGCAATATCCTGCTCAAGTCCAGCGAGGGCCTGGCGACGATGATTGCTGCGCGCATCGAGGCCTTGTTCAAGCGCAACCTGGCGTCACGCCTGGTGGGCGCCCTGGCGCTGCCCTTGATGCGGCGCTTGCAGGCTGACCTGGCTCCGGCGCGGCACAATGGTGCGAGTTTCCTCGGGTTGCAGGGCATCGTGGTGAAAAGTCATGGTTCGGCGGGGGTGCAGGGTTTTCAAAGTGCCATCCAGCGCGCCTTGATCGAGATCCAGGAAAACCTGCCGCAACGCTTGCACGGCCGCCTTGAGGATCTGTTGCCTTAGGCGAATCGGGCCGGAAATGCTTAAATGTGACCGGCCAGTTCAATTGACCATCCAATCTGTCAGTTTCTTGCGCTCCCACGTGTGGGGTGCCAATTTCCGACGACCAGATCATTAGGGGCTTGTTACATGTCTACATCCCTCGCATTCGTCTTTCCAGGGCAGGGTTCGCAGTCCCTCGGCATGTTGGCCGAGCTGGGCGCGGAACATCAGTTGGTCCTGGACACTTTCAAGGAAGCCTCCGATGCCTTGGGTTACGACCTGTGGGCACTGACCCAGCAAGGGCCGGAAGAGCTGCTCAATCAAACCGACAAGACCCAACCCGCCATCCTCACCGCCTCCATCGCCCTGTGGCGTCTGTGGCTGGCTGAAGGCGGCGCACGTCCGGCCTACGTTGCCGGTCATAGCCTGGGCGAATACAGCGCCCTGGTAGCTGCTGGCAGCCTGACCCTCGGTGAAGCGGTCAAGCTGGTGGAGCGTCGTGGCCAGTTGATGCAGGAAGCGGTTCCTGCCGGGCAGGGCGGTATGGCTGCCATTCTCGGCCTGGAAGATGCTGACGTGATTGCCGCCTGCGCCGAAGCGGCCCAGGGCGAAGTGGTCAGCGCCGTGAACTTCAACTCCCCTGGCCAGGTGGTGATCGCCGGCGCCAAGGCGGCGGTAGAGCGCGCCATCGAAAGCTGCAAGGCCCGTGGCGCCAAGCGTGCGTTGCCGTTGCCGGTCAGCGTGCCGTCCCACTGCGAACTGATGCGCCCGGCTGCCGAGCGTTTCGCCGAGTCGATCGCTGCGATCAACTGGCAGGCGCCGCAGATTCCGTTGGTGCAGAACGTCAGTGCCGCCGTGGCCTCTGACCTGGAAACCCTCAAGCGCGATCTGCTGGAACAGCTGTACAAGCCGGTTCGCTGGGTTGAGTCGGTGCAGACCCTGGCCGCCAACGGCGCCACCCAATTGGTAGAGTGCGGCCCGGGCAAAGTCCTCGCCGGCTTGAACAAGCGTTGCGCCGAAGGCGTGTCGACTTCCAACCTCAATACCCCGGATGCCTTCGCTGCCGCTCGCGCAGCCCTGGCCTGACGTTAATTTCCGAACCTAGGAGAAGCCTGCATGAGTCTGCAAGGTAAAGTTGCACTGGTCACCGGCGCAAGCCGTGGCATTGGCCAGGCGATCGCCCTGGAGCTGGGCCGTCTGGGCGCTGTGGTCATCGGTACCGCAACCTCCGCCGCCGGCGCTGAACGTATTGCCGCGACGCTGAAGGAAAACGGCGTCCAGGGCACCGGTCTTGAGCTTAACGTGACCAGCGATGAGTCCGTGGCGGCCGTATTGGCTGAAATCACGGCGCAATTCGGTGCACCGGCTATTCTGGTGAACAATGCCGGTATTACCCGCGATAACCTGATGATGCGTATGAAAGACGACGAGTGGCATGACGTCGTTGATACCAACCTGAACAGTCTGTTTCGCCTGTCCAAGGGTGTTTTGCGCGGCATGACCAAGGCTCGTTGGGGTCGAATTATCAATATTGGCTCTGTTGTGGGTGCCATGGGCAACGCAGGCCAAGTAAACTACGCAGCCGCCAAGGCCGGTCTGGAAGGTTTCAGCCGTGCATTGGCGCGTGAAGTAGGCTCGCGGTCGATTACGGTCAACTCGGTGGCCCCAGGGTTCATCGACACCGATATGACCCGCGAATTGCCTGAAGCGCAGCGTGAAGCGTTGCTGACGCAGATTCCGCTGGGCCGTCTGGGCCAGGCCCAAGAGATCGCGAATGTGGTCGCTTTCCTGGCATCCGACGGTGCGGCATACGTGACTGGGGCTACAATCCCGGTGAACGGCGGGATGTACATGAGTTAAATTGTGACGGATCGCTTCAAAAAAATGTCATACGAGCTGTCTAAAATCCGTTATAAAGCTGCAATCTATTTATAGGCAGATGGCCAATAGGGTACGAGGGTGAAGCTTTCAGTTGAAAAGCTGAAAAGTCTTTCTATACACTTACCCACTGGCCAGCTGCCTGAATTTGTCCATTAGGAGTGAAAACAAGGTATGAGCACCATCGAAGAGCGCGTCAAGAAAATCGTTGCCGAGCAACTGGGCGTTAAAGAAGAAGAAGTGACCAACAGCGCTTCCTTCGTTGAAGACCTGGGTGCCGACTCCCTTGACACCGTTGAGCTGGTGATGGCTCTGGAAGAGGAATTCGAGACCGAAATCCCGGACGAAGAAGCTGAAAAAATCACTACCGTTCAAGCTGCTATCGACTACGTTACTAGCCACCAGGCGTAATAGTTTGTAATCGTCGCTTGCTGTGATGGAAAAACCGCACTGCCCTATGGCGTGCGGTTTTTTCCTTTAAGCCTGATGCAAAGTGTCGTCATTAGAAAAAGGAGAGTGCTGTGTCGCGTAGACGCGTCGTAGTCACCGGTATGGGTATGTTGTCGCCACTGGGTACGGATGTGCCGAGCAGTTGGCAGGGCATTCTGGCTGGCCGCAGTGGTATTGGTCTGATCGAACACACGGACCTTTCTGCCTATTCCACCCGTTTTGGCGGCTCGGTAAAGGACTTCAATGTCGAGGAATATCTCTCGGTCAAAGAGTCCCGCAAACTCGACCTGTTCATTCAATACGGCCTGGCAGCCGGTTTTCAGGCAGTGCGTAATGCCGGCCTGGAAGTCACCGACGCCAACCGTGAGCGCATCGGCGTGGCCATGGGTTCGGGTATTGGCGGTCTGACCAATATCGAAGAAACCAGCCGCACCCTGCATGAGTCCGGCCCTCGCAGAATTTCACCGTTCTTCGTGCCTGGCTCGATCATCAACATGATTTCCGGTTTCCTGTCCATCCACTTGGGTGCCCAGGGGCCTAACTACGCCATTTCCACGGCGTGCACCACGGGCACTCACTGCATCGGCATGGCGGCGCGCAATATCGCCTATGACGAGGCCGACGTGATGATCGCCGGCGGTGCCGAGATGGCCGCCTGCGGTTTGGGCATGGGCGGCTTCGGCGCGTCCCGTGCGTTGTCGACCCGCAATGACGAGCCGACCCGTGCCAGTCGTCCGTGGGACAAGGGCCGCGACGGTTTTGTTCTGGCCGACGGTGCCGGTGCGCTGGTACTCGAAGAGCTGGAGCACGCGAAGGCCCGTGGCGCCACCATCTACGCCGAGCTGATTGGTTTCGGCATGAGCGGTGATGCGTACCACATGACCTCGCCTCCGTCGGACGGCGCGGGTGCTGCACGCTGCATCACCAATGCGTTGCGTGATGCCAAGGTCAACGTTGACCAGGTGCAGTACATCAATGCCCATGGCACTTCGACCCCGACCGGCGACCTGGCGGAAGCCGAGGCCATCAAGTCGGTGTTCGGCGAGCATGCCTACAAGCTGGCGGTCAGTTCCACCAAGTCCATGACCGGGCACCTGTTGGGTGCGGCGGGCGCGGTCGAGGCAATCTTCAGCGTGCTGGCCATCAAGGATCAGGTCGCTCCGCCGACCATCAACCTCGATGAACCGGATGAGGGCTGCGACCTGAACTTCGTGCCTCACGAGCCGCAGAAGATGCCGATCGACGTGGTGCTGTCCAACTCGTTCGGTTTTGGTGGTACCAACGGTTCCCTGGTGTTCCGCCGGTTCGCCGAGTGATGGAGAGCTGGGTCGACGGTCAGCCGGCGGGCGCAGTGCCCCTGAAAGACCGTGGCCTGGCATACGGTGATGGGCTGTTCGAGACCATTGCCGTCAAGGCCGGGCAGCCCGTGCTGCTTGACCGCCACCTGCAGCGCCTTGAAGAAGGTTGCAGGCGGTTGGCGATTGTTGCGGATCAACCCCTGATCCGCAGCGAATTGCTGGCCTACGCCGCTGCCCTCGGTGACGGTGTACTCAAGTTGATCCTAACCCGTGGCGACAGCCAGCGCGGTTATGGCATCAGTGCTGGCGCTCCGGCGCGGCGCATTCTGCAAGGCAGTCCACCTGCCACTTATCCCCCGGAACATGCAGCGTCAGGCATCCGCCTGTTTGCGTGTACCACGCGTTTGTCCGAGCAACCGTTGCTCGCCGGCCTCAAGCACCTCAATCGACTGGAACAGGTGTTCGCCCGCGCCGAATGGCAGGATGCCGAACACGCCGAAGGTTTGATGCTGGATATGTCCGGTCGAGTCATCGAAGGCGTCTTCAGCAACCTGTTTCTGGTGCGTAACGGCGTGTTGCTGACCGCTGATCTGAAACGCTGCGGCGTCGCCGGCGTCATGCGGGCCGAGGTGTTGGCCCAGGCGCAGGCGTTGGGCATTCCGACGAGCGTGGCCGATATCAGCCTTGAGCAGCTGCAACAGGCCGATGAAGTCTTGGTGTGCAACAGCGTATATGGCATTTGGCCGGTGCGCGGATGTGCTGCGATGAGCTGGCCGGTTGGGCCGCTCACCCGTAAACTGCAGGGCATTGTTCGCGCACTATTGGATATTTGATTTGAGACGTAAATTTGTATTGTTGCTGGAGATCGGTCTGGTCCTGGCGGGTTTGCTGCTGGGCGCTTCGGCCTGGAAGCTGAACTCGGCCCTTGAGCAGCCCTTGAATCTGACCCAGGAGCAATTGCTGGACGTACCGGCTGGCGCGACGCCCACCGGCACCTTCAATCGCCTGGAAAATGACGGCGTGCTCAAGGATGCGTTCTGGTTGCGTCTCTACTGGCGCTTCAACCTCGACGGCCAGCCGCTGCACAGCGGCGAATACCGCATGACCCCGGGCCTCACCGCCGAGGGCCTGATCGGCTTGTGGCAGCGTGGCGAAGTGGTGCAGTACAGCATTACGCTGGTGGAAGGCTGGAACTTCCGCCAGGTGCGCGCGGCCCTGGCCAAGCATGAAAAGATCGAGCAGACCCTGTCCGGCCTGAGTGACAGCGAGGTGATGGAAAAACTCGGCCACCCGGGCGTATTTCCTGAAGGGCGCTTCTTCCCGGACACCTACCGCTTCGTGCGCGGCATGAGCGACGTCGAACTACTGAAAAAATCCTACAACCGTCTGGACGATGTCCTCGCCCAGGAGTGGAGCAAGCGCGCGGCCGATGCGCCGTACACCGACCCCTATCAAGCGCTGATCATGGCCTCGCTGGTGGAGAAAGAAACCGGCGTGCCGGAAGAGCGCGGCCAGATCGCCGGGGTATTCGTGCGGCGCATGCAGATCGGCATGCTGCTGCAAACCGACCCGACGGTGATCTACGGCCTCGGTGAGCGCTACACCGGCAAGCTGACCCGCGCACACCTCAAGGAAGCCACGCCCTACAACACCTACGTGATCGCCGGCCTGCCGCCGACGCCGATCGCCATGGTCGGGCGGGAGGCGATTCATGCTGCGCTGAACCCGGTGGCGGGCAGCAGCCTGTATTTCGTTGCCCGAGGCGATGGCAGCCATATTTTCTCGGATAACCTGGATGCGCATAACGCAGCAGTGCGTGAGTTCCAGATGAAGCGTCGCGCCGATTACCGTTCCAGCCCGGCGCCGGCGGCAAAGCCTGCGGACGCGCCGCTGGATACGCCCGCCGAGCCGGCTCCGGCACCCGATGACGCCGCACCGCAAAGCCCGCAATGACTCTGACTAAGGACTGCCTGTGACTGGCTTGTTTATTACCCTGGAAGGCCCGGAAGGCGCCGGCAAGAGCACCAATCGTGAATACCTGGCCGAGCGCCTGCGCGCCGAAGGTATCGAGGTGCTGCTGACCCGTGAGCCTGGCGGCACGCCACTGGCCGAGCGTATCCGTGAAGTGCTGCTGACCCCGGGCGACGAACAGATGAACCCCGACACCGAGCTGTTGCTGGTGTTCGCCGCCCGCGCCCAGCACCTGGCCGAAGTCATTCGCCCGGCACTGGCCCGGGGCGCCGTGGTGATTTGTGACCGGTTTACCGATTCCACCTATGCCTATCAGGGCGGCGGTCGTGGCTTGTCCCTGGAGCGCATTGCGGCCTTGGAGACCTTCGTCCAGGGCGATTTGCGGCCCGACCTGACCCTGGTGTTCGATCTCCCGGTGGAAGTCGGCATGGCCCGTGCCACCGCCCGGGGTCGCCTCGATCGTTTCGAACTGGAAACCCGAGTCTTTTTTGAAGCTGTGCGCGGCGCGTTTCTCAAGCGCGCCGAAGCCGACCCCGCTCGTTACTACCTGTTGGACGCCGCACAACCGTTGACTCAGGTTCAGCAGTGCATTGACGCCCTGTTGCCGAAGCTTGTGGAGCGTGTCCGTGGCTGAAGCCTATCCATGGCAGGACAGCCTCTGGCAGCAACTGGCGGGCCGTGCCCAGCACGCCCACGCCTACCTGCTCCACGGCCCGGTGGGCATCGGCAAGCGCGCCCTGGCCGAGCGGCTGATGGCCAGCTTGTTGTGCCAGCGGCCCAACGGCCTGGAAGCCTGCGGCGAATGTAAATCCTGCATGCTGCTCAAGGCCGGCAGCCACCCGGACAACTATCTGCTGGAACCGGAAGAGGCCGACAAGGCGATCAAGGTCGACCAGGTGCGTGATCTGGTCAGCTTCGTGGTGCAGACCGCGCAGATGGGCGGGCGCAAGGTGGTGCTGATCGAACCGGTGGAGTCGATGAACATCAACGCCGCCAATGCCTTGCTCAAGAGCCTGGAAGAACCGTCCGGCGATACCGTGCTGCTGCTGGTCAGCCACCAGTCCAGCCGCCTGCTGCCGACCATTCGCAGCCGCTGCGTGCAGCAGGCCTGCCCGTTGCCGAGCGAAGCCATGAGCCTGCAGTGGCTGGCCCAGGCGTTGCCGGACTGCGGCGAGGCGGAGCGCGTCGAGTTGCTGACCCTGGCGGCCGGTTCGCCCCTGGCGGCGGTCAAGCTCCAGGCCCAGGGCGTGCGTGAACAGCGTGCGCTGGTGGTGGACGGGGTGAAGAAACTGCTCAAGCAGGAAGTGTCGGCCACGCAACTGGCCGAAAGCGCCTGGAAAGACATTCCCTTGCTGCTGCTGTTCGACTGGTTTTGCGACTGGTCGAGCCTGATCCTGCGCTACCAGCTGACCCAGGACGAAAACGGCCTTGGGCTGCCGGACATGCGCAAAGTCGTGCAATACCTGGCGCAGAAGAGCGCCCAGGACAAGGTGCTGAACATCCAGGACTGGATCCTCGCCCAACGCCAGAAGGTCCTCGGCAAGGCCAACCTCAATCGCGTGCTGTTGCTTGAGGCCTTGCTGGTGCAGTGGGTCGGTTTGCTCGGCCGCCGTTAATTTCAGTGGCCGACGGGTGTATCGTTGGCCAGACACTTTCCGTGACTCAAGTTGTAGATCCCTATGCTCGTAGATTCCCATTGCCACCTTGATCGCCTCGACCTGGCCCAGCACGGCGGCTCCCTCGACGCCGCCCTTGAAGCTGCGCGCCAGCGCGGGGTAGGGCACTTCCTGTGCATCGGCGTCAGCGCGGAAAACGCCGCCGACGTCAAAGCCCTGGCCGATCGTTATGCCGACGTCGACTGCTCGGTGGGCGTTCACCCGCTGGACCTCAAGCCCGGCGAAGCCCCGGCCCTCGACTGGCTGCTCGGCGAACTCAATCACCCACGCGTGGTGGCCATCGGTGAGACCGGCCTGGATTACCACTACGAACCGGAAGCTGCCGAGTTGCAGCAGGCGTCGTTCCGTCTGCACCTGCAAGCCGCCCAGCAGACTGGCAAGCCGGTGATCGTCCACACCCGTGGCGCCCGTGCCGACACCCTGACCCTGCTGCGCGAAGCCGCGCTGCCCCAGGCTGGTGTGCTGCATTGCTTCACTGAAGACTGGGACATGGCCAAGGCCGCGCTGGACCTTGGTTTCTACATTTCCTTGTCGGGCATCGTGACCTTCCGCAACGCCGATGCCCTGCGCGATGTTGCACGCCAGGTCCCGGCAGACCGCCTGCTGGTGGAAACCGATTCGCCGTACCTGGCGCCAATTCCCCATCGCGGCAAACCCAACCTGCCGGAATACGTACGGGATGTGGCGGATTACCTGGCGATGCTGCGGGGCGAGTCCTACGAGCGCTTTGCCGAACAGACCACCGAAAACTTCAAGCGCCTGTTCCCGCTGGCCCACGTCGGCCACTGAATCGCAGGCAAAAAAAACCCGGGTTCTGGGGGGTGAATCCGGGCTAAGACCATTAGGAGTAAAACAAGGGTACGCAGTCCGTCGGTACCCAGGTCGACGCGTCACTTGGGGGAGATGCCACGCCGACATTTCAAGTATTGATCAGTATCCGATTCAGTCCAGCCACATCTGATCGTTTTTTAAACAGATTTGGAATACGCCCGCTTCGGTTGAGTTCTCATTGGATGCGATGCACACGCGCCAATCACCTGTTTTATTTCTGACTCGAATCGGCACATTCGTTGGCGTGTTGTAAGTTAAGTGCAAAGGTTGTTCATATAGGCGTTGCCCAACGACCGTTCAGTCGGGATAATCCCGCGCACCGGGTAAAACGTTCCGACAAGCACGGCTTGGGGAGCGAACGCCCTTCCAATATCCATCTCTGCAGACCTTTTTCTTATGCACAAAGAACCCCGCAAGGTCCGTGAGTTTCGCCGCCGCGAGCAGGAAATTCTCGACACCGCACTCAAGCTGTTCCTCGACCAGGGTGAAGACAGCGTCACCGTCGAGATGATTGCGGATGCCGTGGGTATCGGCAAAGGCACCATCTACAAGCACTTCAAGTCCAAGGCCGAGATCTACCTGCGCCTGATGCTCGACTACGAGCGCGACCTGAACGAGCTGCTGCACTCGGCCGATGTCGACAAGGACAAGGAAGCGCTGTCCCGCGCCTACTTCGAGTTCCGCATGCGTGACCCGCAGCGCTACCGCTTGTTTGATCGCCTGGAAGAAAAAGTGGTGAAGGGCCATCAGGTGCCGGAAATGGTCGAGGAGCTGCACAAGATCCGTGCCTCGAACTTCGAACGCCTGACCCTGCTGATCAAGGGCCGTATCAGCGAAGGCAAGCTCGAAGACGTGCCACCGTATTTCCACTACTGCGCCGCCTGGGCGTTGGTGCACGGCGCCGTGGCGTTGTACCACTCGCCGTTCTGGAGCAATGTGCTGGAAGACCAGGAAGGTTTCTTCCAGTTCCTGATGGACATCGGCGTGCGCATGGGCAACAAGCGCAAGCACAGCACTGATTTGCCGAACGCCGAAACGCCGGCCACTTGAATCATTCGCCAGCGTGATGGCGATATGATTTCCTGCCCAGCGCAGTAACCCAGGAATATACTCAGGCAAGGACCTTGCTAAAACTTGATTTTTCAGTCAGGTTTTAGCGCGCCCGAATTATCCTCTGCCGGAGTGATCCATGATCGTTGATCGTCAAGGCAGGCGATTCCGCAATTTGCGGATCAGCCTGACCTCAGCCTGCAATTACGCCTGTACCTACTGCGTGCCCAACGGCAAGCGGCTGGTGGCTGCGCAGGACGAACTGTCGGCCGAGGCGATGGCGCGGGGTGTCGAGTACCTGATCGAGGCCGCCGGCATCGAGCGCCTGCGGATTACCGGCGGTGAACCGTTGGTCAGCCCCAAGCTGGAAGCCTTCATGGGCGCGGTGGGGCAGATGGGGCTCAGTGATATCAGCCTGACCACCAACGGCCAACTGCTGGCGCGCAAACTGCCGCTGCTGGTGGACGCCGGGATTCGCCGGATCAACGTGTCCCTCGACACCCTGGACGCCGACGCCTTCCGCAGCATCGCTCGCGGTGGCGACCTGGCCACCGTGCTCGATGGCATGGACCAGGCGAGCGCCGCCGGAATCAAGATCAAGGTCAACATGGTGCCGCTGCGCGGCCAGAACCTCGACCAGGTGATGCCGCTGCTCGACTACTGCCTGGAGCGTGGCTACGAGTTGCGCTTTATCGAATTGATGCGCATGGGCCACCTGGCCAACGATTCCAACGCGTTCCTGCAGCAATTCGTCAGCCTCCAGCAATTGCTCAGCCTGATCGGCGAACAGTACGAATACCTGCAAGCCAACGCCCCGGTGGACGCCACTGCCGTGCGCTACGAAGTGCCCGGCAAAGGTTTCTTCGGTGTCATCGCCAACGAAAGCGTGCCGTTCTGCCGGACCTGTTCGCGTTTGCGCCTGTCGTCCACCGGCTGGCTGCATGGCTGCCTGTCGTCGAGCAACCGCCACTACGTCGGCGACCTGCTGGACAAACCCCGCCACCAGGCCCTGCCGGCCTTGCAGCGCTTGTTGGTCAAGGCCTTGGGTGACAAGCAGGAAGTGGCCTTCTCCGGCGGCGCCACCATCATGAAGATCATCGGCGGCTAGTCTCGCAAGCTGGCGCAAAATCTGCATCTCGTGCCCATTCGCCGGTTTTCCGTCACCGGCCTTTGGAGAATTAGGATGCGTAGTCTGGTTTTGGTGCTGGCGTCACTCGCGCTGGGTGGCTGCATGACCGTCAGTGATATGGCCGAAGGCACGCGCTATCAGATGAGCGATGCCGGGCTGCTGGACCACAGCGATACTCGCCGCGTCAATTCGGTCCGCATACAGCCGGACTCCTTCGTCTTCATCGCCCAGGGCGCCTTCACCCCGCCGGGCAGTGCTTATCCGCGGCCTAACGTGGTGGCCGAGGAAGCCTTCAACGGCTTTGTCGAATATTTTCCGATGGTCCGCCGCGCCCGCAAACCCGAAGGCCTGGAACAGGCGATGTCTGAAGCCCGCGCGGCCGGTGCGCATTACCTGCTGTACTGCCGCTTTGCCCAGGCGGATGACCGGATCGGTAACGCCGATGAATGGTCTGACCAGGAGGCGGTGGATCGCCTGGGCATCGACACCGGCACCATTCAGGTCATGTTGATCGAGACCAGCACCCAGTATTTGATTGATACTGTGCGCATTCACAGCCGTGGCGGTTTACTGACGTTCCACGACAACAAGCCTGATGATCTGATCGGCAAGCCCCTGGCGCACTACGCGCGCAGCCTGTTGGGCATGAGCGATCAGTAAGACACAAGGAGAGCAGCATGACCGATTCGGCCAAGGCCAATGAGTTGTTGGCGCAATTGCCCAAGGGCAAGGGGCCCGCGCCGGTGCATCTGTGGAACCCGGCGTTTTGCGGCGATATCGACATGCGCATCGCCCGCGACGGCACCTGGTTCTACATGGGCACGCCGATTGGCCGCAAGCCGATGGTCAAGCTGTTCTCCAATATCATTCGCCGCGATGGCGATGATTATTTCCTGATCACCCCGGTGGAAAAGGTCGGGATCAAGGTCGATGACGCGCCCTTTGTCGCCGTGACCCTGGAAGTCGAAGGGCAGGGCGAGAGCCAAGTCCTGCGCTTTACCACCAATGTCGATGAACAGGTCGAAGCCGGTATCGAACATCCGCTGCGGGTGATGATTGACCCGGAAACCCAGGAACCCTCGCCGTACCTGCGGGTGCGCACCAACCTCGAAGCCTTGGTCCATCGCAATGCGTTCTATCAGTTGGTGGAGTTGGCGGTGACCCGTCCGATCAACGGTAAGAACTGGCTTGGCGTCTGGAGCGGCGGGGTATTTTTCCCCATCGGCCTGGAGCCCTGAGGCTGATTTCTCGCTCTCCCTGAAATAAATCGCTTGCTGTAGCCGGGCGCTTTCGGTTATCAATTTGTACATGATTAGACATGTCCGATTTGATAAGAAAAAACGCGTCGTCGACGAGCTGATCCGCCGTATCGAGGGTGGAGTGATGGCTGACGGTGTCCTGCTGCCGGGCGAGCACCAACTGGCCGAAGAGTTTTCCGTCAGCCGCGGCACCCTGCGTGAAGCCCTGGCCGAACTCAAGCGCCGCAGCTACATCGCCACCCAAAGCGGTGTCGGCTCCATCGTCACCTTCGACGGCATGGTGCTCGACCAGCGCAGCGGCTGGGCCCAAGCCCTGGCCGACACCGGCGCGGTGGTGACCTCCGAAATCCTGCGCCTGGAAGCGGTCACCCGCCCGGACCTGCTCAGCCGTCACGGCAGCGACCAATTCATCGCCCTCGACCGCCGCCGTCGCGCTGCCGACGGCACGTTCGTGTCCCTGGAGCGCTCGCTGATGCCGGCCTCGGGTGGCCTGGAAAGCCTGCCGCAAGTCGGCCTGATCGATAATTCCCTGACCATCACCCTGGCGGCCTATGGCTATGTCGGCGCCACCGGCAACCAATGGATCGGTGCCGAGCCTCTGAACGAAGAAGACGCCCAGCTCCTGGGGCGCCCGGTGGGCACGGTGTTCCTCAAGGCCCTGCGCACCACCTACGACCGCCAGGACCGCTTCATGGAATCCGTCGAAAGCCTGCTCGACCCTCTGCATTTCCGCTTGCACCTTCAATTTGGAACACCGACATGACCGCCACCACCCGCGCCCTCGGCGCCTTCTACGGCCTGGCCTTGGGCGATGCGTTGGGCATGCCCACCCAGTCCCTGAGCCGCGAGCAGGTCAAGGCGCGTTTCGGCGCGATCACCGGCCTGGAAGATGCCGACGCCGATCAGCCGATCGCGCCGAACATGCCCAAGGGCTCGATCACCGATGACACCGAACAGGCCATCCTCGTCGGCCAGTTGCTGGTGGACGGGCAGGGCAGGATTGAACCCACCGAACTCGCCCAACGTTTGATCGACTGGGAAGCGGTGATGCGCGCCAAGGGTTCCCAGGATTTGCTGGGCCCCTCGACCAAGCGTGCGATCGACATGATCCTGGCGGGCCATACCCCGGAAGAGTCCGGTCGCTACGGCACCACCAACGGCGCCGCCATGCGCATCACCCCGGTGGGCATCGCGGCGGACGTCAACGACCCGGCGCAGTTTATCCAGGCGGTGATCCAGGCGTGCCAGGTCACCCATAACACCAACCTGGGCATCTCCAGCGCGGCGGCGGTGGCGGCGGTGGTTTCCGCCGGGATCAACGGCGTCGATCTGGGCGAAGCGCTGAACATCGGCACGCAGATCGCCCAGCAGGCGGAAAACCACGGCCACTGGATTGCCGGCGGGCGCATCGCCACCCGCATCAGTTGGGCGCGCACCTTGAGCGTCGACAGCGGCGACAAGGCGCTGTTTACCGACCTGCTTTACGAATTGATCGGCACCTCCGTGGCGTCCCAGGAATCGGTGGTGGTGTCGTTTGCCCTCGCGCAGCAAGTCGCGGTGGGTGAAATGAACGCCATCGAAGCCCTGTGCATGGCCGCCAGCCTCGGCGGCGACACCGACACCATCGCCGCGATTCTCGGCGCGATGCTCGGTGCGTGCCTGGGGATGCAGTGCTGGCCTGAGGCGATGATCGAACAGGTCAAGCAGGTCAACCGCCTGGACCTGGAACCCTTGGTCCAAGGCCTGCTCGATCTGCGCTGAGCACCGCAGATTAAAAAATGTGGGAGCGGGCTTGCTCGCGAAAGCGGTGCATCAGTGACACATGCGTTGCCTGACACACCGCTTTCGCGAGCAAGCCCGCTCCCACATTGATCCAGTCGAGTCAGGAAGACCGGCACACAGATTCAACTTGCCAACCTGCCACAACCACAAAAAAACAGGCATCAGGAGCACCCCACCATGAGTACGTCCTCTTCCGGCCAAAGCGCCGGGCAATTGGAAACACGCGGCATCGAGCCGGTCCCGGAAGGCGAGTGCAACGGCCATCCGCTGCAACTGTTCTGGGTCTGGTTTGCGGCCAACATCAGCATCCTCGGCTTGCCCCTGGGCGCGACCCTCGTAGCGTTTCGCGGCCTGGCGATCTGGCAGGCAATCATCGTGGCGATCCTCGGCGCCGCCGGCTCGTTTGCGGTGGTGGGCATCATCTCCATCGCCGGCCGTCGTGGCCGTGCACCGAGCCTGACCCTGTCCCGGGCGATCTTTGGCGTACGCGGCAATATCGGGCCGACGCTGGTGTCGCTGATGTCGCGCCTCGGCTGGGAAACCGTCAACACCACTACGGCTGCGTTCGTGCTGTTGTCGTTGTGTTCGATCCTGTTCAATTCGCCGGTTGCCGCCAAAAGCGCTCCGGTACTGACCCTGCTGTTCATCGGCATCTTCGTGCTGCTGACCCTCGCCGTGTCGGGCCTGGGCCATGCCACCTTGCTGGTGATCCAGAAGTGGGCCACCTACGTGTTCGGCGCACTGAATATCCTGGTGGGCGGTTTCCTCTGCGCCACCATCGATTGGAGCGCGGTGTTCAACGCCACGCCTGCGCCGTTGAGCGCGATGATCATTGGCATCGGCACCATGGCCGCCGGTACGGGTATCGGCTGGGCCAACGCCGGTGCCGACATGTCGCGCTACCAGCACCGCAGCGTCAAGGCCGTGCGCCTTGTGGCCTCTGCGGCATTCGGTGCGGGGATTCCGCTGGTGCTGTTGATCACCCTCGGCGGTTTGCTGTCGGTGGGCAACAACGACCTGGCGTCGGCCACTGACCCGATCATCGCGATTCGCGACATGCTGCCGACCTGGATGGCGGTGCCGTACCTGATCACCGCGTTTGGCGGGCTGTTGCTGTCGAATAACCTGTCGGTGTACTCGGCGGGGCTCACCACCTTGACCCTCGGTTTGAAGGTCAAGCGCGTGCACGCGGTGATCGTCGACATCGTTGCGATCTTCGCCGGTTCGATCTACTTCATGCTGATCGCCGACAGCTTCTACGGCCCGTTCATCACCTTCATCTCGTTGCTGGCGGTACCGATCACCGCCTGGGTCGGGATCTTTGTCGTCGACCTGATTCATCGCCACTACTACAGCCCCAAAGACCTGCTGGACGTAACGCCAAGCAGCGCCTACTGGTACCGTGGCGGAGTTGAATGGCGTGCGTTCGGCGCCTGGGCGATTGCGATCGTGCTGGGCTTCAGCTTCACCACCATCGGCACCACGGCCGAGAACATCTGGTTCGCCGGTCCGCTGTCCGATTCGTGGCTGGGCCACAACGGCCTGGGCTGGATCGTCACCTTCCTGGTGGCCGGCGGGATTTATGCGGTACTGGGTGGCGCGGCTGATCGTCGCCCGGCTTTGGTAGAGAGCGCTAATGTCTAGATTGCTGCACAGCGGCCAGGTCATCGTTGACCTGGTCATGTCCCTCGACACATTGCCTGCCACCGGTGGCGATGTATTGGCCAACTCCGCCAGCTTCGAAGCCGGCGGTGGCTTCAACGTGATGGCCGCGGCCCGACGCAACGGCTTGCCGGTGGTCTACCTGGGCCGCCATGGCACCGGCCGCTTCGGCGACCTGGCGCGCGCGGCGATGCAGGCCGAGGGCATTGAAATGGCCCTGGCCGCCAGCGACGACAAGGACACAGGCCTGTGTGTGTCCCTGACCGAAGCCACTACCGAGCGCACCTTCATTTCCCATATCGGTGCTGAGGGTGACTTGCTGGCGCAAGACCTGGCCAATGCGGTGCCCGGCGACGACGACTATGTGTACGTCAGCGGCTACAGCCTGCTGCTGGAAGGCAAGGCCAAGGCGTTGCTCGATTGGCTATTGGCATTGCCGCGCGAGATCAAGGTGGTGTTCGATCCGGGCCCGCTGGTGAAGGCACCGGACTCGGCCTTGATGGTCGCCCTGTTGCCGCGTATCGATATCTGGACCAGCAACGGTCCGGAAGCGCTGGCCTTTACCGGCGCGAGCGATCTGGCGGGGGCATTGCTCAAGCTCAACGAGCACTTGCCCGCCGACCCCTTGCTGGTGGTGCGCGATGGGCCGAATGGCTGCTGGATCAGCCGTAATGGCCAGGGCGAGCATGTGCCGGGATTCAAGGTCAAGGCGGTGGACAGCAACGGTGCCGGCGATGCTCACGCCGGGGTGTTTATCGCCGGCCTGGCCAATGGTTTGGCGCCAGCTGTCGCGGCACGTCGCGCGAACGCGGCGGCGGCCTTGGCGGTCACGCGCTGGGGGCCGGCCACCTCACCGGGCACGGCTGAAGTGGATGCGTTGTTGAGCGAGGGCTGATTCGGCAGAATAGTCGCCATTCAGCACGGAGCAGCGTCATGACTCAGAACATCTACGACACCGAGGTTTTCTTCGAGGGCTACAGCAAAATGGGCCGCTCGGTAGAAGGCCTCGCCGGCGCGCCGGAGTGGCCGGCGTTGCAATCCATGCTGCCGCCCATGTCGGGATTGAAAGTGGTAGACCTGGGTTGCGGCTACGGCTGGTTCAGTCGCTGGGCCCGGGAGCAGGGCGCCGAGCAGGTGCTGGGGCTGGATGTCTCGCAAAAAATGCTGGCGCGGGCAAAGGAGATGACTTCGTCGTCGGCCATCACCTACGCCATTGCCGACCTGGAAAAACTCGAGCTGCCTGACGCCACTTTCGACCTGGCCTACAGCTCATTGGCGTTTCATTACATCGTCGATCTGAAAGGCCTGTTCGCGCGCATCCATCAAGCGCTGGTCCCGGGCGGGCGGTTGGTGTTTTCCATCGAGCACCCGATTTTCATGGCGCCCCGGCAACCGGGCTGGCTGATTGATGAGCAAGGGCGCAAGAGCTGGCCGGTGGACAGCTACCAGTTGCAAGGACCACGGGTGACAAACTGGCTGGCGGAGGGTGTGATCAAGCAACATCGCACCGTGGGCACGTTGCTGACGCTGTTGATCCAGGCGGGGTTTACCCTGACTCATGTCGACGAGTGGGGCCCGAGCGAAGCGGACCTGAAAGCCCGCCCCGCACTTGCAGAAGAGCTTGAGCGCCCAATGATGCTACTGGTGGCCGCCCACCGCTGATTCCTTGGGTGAAAACCCGACCAAAAATGTGGGAGCGGGCTTGCTCGCGAATGCGGTGGCTCAGCCAATGAATCTGGCACTGATACACCGCTTTCGCGAGCAAGCCCGCTCCCACATTTTGATCCGCTTTAACCGGCCTTTTTCAGCGCCTCAATCAACTCATCCTTGCGCATGGTCGAGCGCCCGGGAATGTCCCTGGCACGCGCTTCCTTCAGCAAGCTTTCCTTGGTCTGCGTACCCAGCGAAACCCGGCTGTTACGCGGATGCCCCTCACGGCTGGCCGCAGCCCGTTTGGCCGACTCATGCCGGTCCTGGGACTTCTTTGCCGGCGCCTTGCGCTGGCCTGAACCGCCGGCCTTTTCGCCGCCGCCAGACTGCTTGTTGACGGTGGCCCAGGCCCGCGCCTCGGCTTCTTCTTTCGACAAGCCCTGGTGCTCATAACTCGCTTCGATATGGGCGGCCTTGCGCTTCTGTTCGGTGGTGTATTTGGCTTTGCTTCCACGAGGCATTGCGATACTCCTTCTGGCCCTCATACAAAATACGAGGGCCAGACCAGGCAAGGTGTGTTATTGGCCCGCTTCGCTTTCCAGCTTGCGAGCCGCTTCCACGCCGGACGCGGTGAGCTTGATCGGCAGGTTCAGCGAGTGTTCCCCGGCATCGTTGCAGGTCACATGGCCTTCCTTGATCCACCCGCGGTCCTGCAAGGTGGCCAAGGCGCTGGCTACCACTTTTTCACCTCGGTAGTTGTCCAGCACTTCTTTGCCCAACCCACTGGGATGAGCGTGGAGCAGACGGGTGAGGACTTCTTTTTCAAGGTTGTGATCGACGTTCATGCATACCTCTTCACTGGGAAATGGTTGGGTGTTCGTCTGACTGATACTTGCTTAAGGGTGTGGCTGTTTTGGCGCGCCGGGAACATTGGAGTCGTCGCCACCCGGCGTGACGCTCTTGCCGGTACCGGTGCCCATTTTTCCGTTTTCAACATCAGTGCCCAAGCCCTGGCGATTTTGGTCATTGCCCTGGACGCGTGGGTCAGTGCCGCTCGGGTCCACGGTGGAACCGCCATCAATCGCTTTGCTGCCGGTGCCCATGGAGTCCTGGGACTTTTGGGTGGCAGGATTTTCCGGGCTGCCGATGGGATTCGTCGGGCCGGTGGAGGTTGAGGCGGCAAAGCTGCTCAGCGAAACAGCAGACAGCAAACCGGTGAGGGCGAGGGCGGCAAATTTGGAAGTCGTCATGATGGTGTCTCCATATGATTAATGTCCTTACCTGATATTGGTCCGCCCCCGTTTGTGATTCGTGCCTCGATACCGACGAACGGTCTTAGGTCGCTTGTAAGATTTTGTGTGACGAGATTCGGCGCCAGATCAACCGCGCCACCGTGATCAGCCAATTGAGCAGCGCCACCGCCAGTACGCTCATCAACAGGGTCGGCATGCCGTATTCGACGATGACCTTGCCCGCCAGCAGCGGGAAACCGAACACCCCGATAAAGTACGCCAGGCTGAACAACAGCAACGCCTGGGAGGTGGTGCCAGCGGGTGCCTCGTTCGCAGCCAAACCATTGATCACCGAATACGTCAGGCCGTAACCGACGCCCAGAGTGACGGCTGCCAGCAGGTAGCTGTAGTTGCCGCTGACCCTGAACCCGAACAGGAAAATCGACACCAGCATCAACCCCGACAACACACACGCCGCCCAATACGGATCACGCTTGACCACGATGCCGGCGATCAGCAGGCGGCTGGTAATCGCCGCACTCATGAAGCCCAGGAAGAACAGCGAATAGTCCAGCCCGTGCAACGCCGCGTAGCTGGTCTGGAAACTCGACAGCCCGCCAAACACGCAACCGCCGAGGCCCACCATGATGATCGCGAACACCGCCCGTGACGACAGCACCTTGCGTGTCGCCGACCAGGAAATCTTCGCCGCCGGCGCGGTGTGTTGACTCAGCGCGCGACCCAGTCGCCAGAAAATCAGCACACCTACCAAGCTCGCCAGCGCTGCTATATGAAAGGCCGCCGTCAGCGAAAAATCCAGGGCACTTGCCGCCCGCCCCAGCAGTGGCCCGGAGCCGATTCCGGTCATCATGCTGCCCGACAGCAGGGCAAAATACTTGGCCCGTTGCGCCGGTTCCACCAGCATCGCGACGATGATCGGCCCCAACGTGTAGAACACGCCCCAGCCCAATCCCAACGACAAGCCAAAGAACATCAAGCCCTCGCCGAACCCCGGCGCCAGCGCAAAGCCCAGGCACGCCACCACCAGCAATACGCCGAGCAGGGCGATCGACCTGGCAGCCCCCAGCAGGTCGGCCAGATGCCCGGAAACCAGCACCGCCACAAAGGTGCTGAGCATCGCCATGGAGATCACGCTGCCGGCGTCGTGTTCGTTGCCGCCGCGCGAATGGATCAGCAGCGACAGCAAGAATGTCGAGCCATAGGACAGGGAAAGCAGGTAGCTGGCGAGGCAGAAGAGGGCGAACAGTTTTCCGCCGACCGCAGGTGAGGCGTGCATGGGGGAGCCTTGCGTCTGTTGGATTTATGCCCAACTTTTTACCATGCACGGCACGTGGGATTGTTCTGTGGTTCGCGGCGCTTGCGTTAGCCCGCAGCGGAGTATGGCGTGCCTATTTCTTCGATGAACAGGTTCATGAAACCCTTCAACCGCTCATGGCGCGCCAGGGCCATGCGTTGCCCCGTCGGCGTCTGAAATCCGCCCGCCAGATGCAGCAGCTTGGTCTGGAAATGGTCGAGGCAAAAGCGCTTGTCGTCGTACTCGCGATGCTGTGCCGTTGGGTCAGCCGGGTCATACAGCCCGCTGCCCATGCGCCCGGCGATGTAAAATGTGCGGGCCACGCCGATCATGCCGAGGGAGTCCAAACGGTCGGCATCCTGCATGATCTTTGCCTCGAGCGTCACCGGAATAAGGCCCGCCGAAAAGCTGTGGGTCTCGATGGCGTGGGTCACCGCTGCAATCTTCCCGGGCTGCCACGCCAGCCCCTGCAAAATCTGCCCGGCCTTGTCCGCCGCCAATGTTGAGGCCTTGGAACGCAACGGCGAATTCTTCTCCACCGCGACGCAGTCATGGAGCAGCACCGCCGCCAGCAGCACCTCCAGATCGCCACCTTCCTCTGCCTGGATCGACCGCACGTTGTGCCACACCCGTTGCAAGTGGGACAGGTCGTGGGCGCCGTCTTCCGAAGGCTCAAGGGCGTGAGGCAATAACGTCGCGGCGAGGTCGGTCAAGGGCGTGAAGGGCATGGGGATTCTCAAAGGTCGATGGCCTGCAGGTTAGCCGCGAATCAAATTGCACTGCAATCGGTCATTAAAGCGCCTTAGTATGTGTGCTCTCTTTCCCTGACAAGGCCTGCCCATGACCATCGAGATTCGCCCCGCCGTGCCCAGCGATGCTGCGCAGATCCTGACCTTCATCACCGAGCTTGCCGACTATGAAAAAGCCCGGCACGAAGTGATCGCCAGCGTGGTGGACATCGAGCGCAGCCTGTTCAGTGAAGGTGCCACCGCCCACGGCCTGATCTGCCTGCGCGACGGTTTGCCGATCGGCTTTGCGGTGTTCTTTTTCAGCTATTCCACGTGGCTGGGCAGCAACTGCCTGTACCTCGAAGACCTGTACATCAACCCCGAGCAACGCGGTGGCGGGGCAGGCAAGAAGTTGCTGCGCCACCTGGCGAAAATCGCCTGTGACAACGGCTGCGGGCGTTTCGAGTGGAGCGTGCTGGACTGGAACGAGCCGGCCATCGCGTTCTACAAATCCATCGGCGCCCAGCCCCAGGAAGAGTGGGTACGCTACCGCATGGAAGGCGACGCCCTCAGGGATTTCGCACAGGGTTAAGTGTGCATAAAGGACCGGCTTTTAAAGCCGGTTTTTTTATATATTTGCTCACTATATGGGATGATAATTTATATATTGAGATGTTCCGGTTTCTGGGTTTATAGTCTTGCGCATCAGCACTCACTACCAAAAACAAAACAGGTGAAGCGATGCAGGCACAACCGTTGTCGTTACCTCCGGTGCCCGAGCCGACTTACGGCGAGCGACTGAAGAACAAAGTCGTGGTCATCACCGGTGCCGCCCAAGGCATTGGCGAGGCTATCGTCGCCTGCTTCCAGGCTCAGCAGGCGCGCCTGGTGATCGGTGATATCCAGGGCGAGAAGGTCGAGCAGGTCGCCGCCCACTGGCGCGAACACGGCGCCGAGATCTACGCACAACCTGTCGACATCACTTCCAAGGATCAATGGCGCGCCCTGGTGGACGTAGCCATCGAACGCTTTGGCCGCGTCGATGTGCTGGTCAATTGCGCCGGCGTCAACGTGTTCCGCGACCCGCTGGAAATGACCGACGAAGACTGGCGCCGCTGCTTCGCCATCGACCTCGACGGCGCCTGGTACGGCTGCCGTACCGTGTTGCCGCACATGATCGAGCAAGGCATCGGCAACATCATCAACATCGCCTCCACCCACTCCAGCCACATCATTCCCGGCTGCTTCCCGTACCCGGTGGCCAAGCACGGCTTGCTCGGGCTGACCCGCGCGCTGGGCATCGAATACGCGCCCAAGGGCATCCGCGTAAATGCCATCGCGCCGGGCTATATCGAAACCCAACTCAACGTCGATTACTGGAACGGCTTTGCCGACCCGCACGCCGAGCGCCAGCGTGCCTTCGACCTGCACCCGCCCAAGCGCATCGGCCAGCCGATTGAAGTGGCGATGACGGCACTGTTTCTTGCGACCGATGAGGCGCCCTTTATCAATGCCACCTGCCTGATGATCGATGGTGGGCGGTCGGTGATGTACCACGATTAAAACTTTTCCAAATAACAAGAAGAGGTGGTTCATGCTCAAGAAAACACTAGGCACCCTTGCCCTCACGATGGCGCTCAGCGGCCTGGCCTCTGCCGAAGAAGTAAAGATCGGCTTCCTGGTCAAGCAGGCGGAAGAGCCCTGGTTCCAGACCGAATGGGCCTTCGCTGAAAAAGCCGGCAAGGACCATGGTTTCACCGTGATCAAGATCGCCGTGCCCGACGGCGAGAAAACCCTTTCCGCCATCGATACCCTGGCCGCCAACGGCGCCAAGGGTTTCGTGATCTGCCCGCCGGACGTGTCCCTCGGCCCTGCGATCATGGCCAAGGCCAAGCTGAATAACCTCAAAGTGCTGGCGGTAGACGACCGCTTCGTCGACGCCAAGGGCAAGCCCATGGAAGACGTGCCTTACGTCGGCCTGGACGCCTACAAGATCGGCCAGAAACAAGGCGAAGCCATGGCCACCGAAGCCAAGCATCGCAACTGGGACTGGAAGGACACCTACGCCGTCATCAATACCTTCGACGAGCTGGAAACCGGCAAGAAACGCACCGACGGGTCGGTAGAAGGCCTCAAGGCCGCCGGCCTGCCGGTTGACCATATCCTGTTCACCGCGCAAAAAACCCTCGACGTGCCGGGCGCCATGGACTCCACCAACTCGGCCCTGGTGAAACTGCCCAGCGGTGCGAAAAACCTGCTGATTGGCGGCATGAACGACAGCACCGTACTGGGCGGCGTACGCGCCACCGAAAGCGCCGGCTTCAAGGCCACAAACGTGATTGGCGTGGGCATCAACGGCACCGACGCCATCGAAGAACTGAAGAAATCCGACACCGGTTTCTACGGCTCGATGCTGCTCAGCCCCGATGCGTCCGGCTATAAAACCGCGACCTCGATGTTCGAGTGGGTGACCAAAGGCACTGAGCCTGCCAAGTTCACCGCACTGGATAACGTGACCCTGATCACCCGCGCCAACTTCAAGGAAGAGTTGAGCAAGATCGGTCTGTGGAAATGAACAGCGCCGCAGCAGAAAGCCTGCGCTTCAACGGCATCGGCAAGGAGTTTCCCGGGGTGAAGGCCCTGGCGCAGATCAGCTTTGAAGCGCGGCCCCATTCGGTGCATGCGCTGATGGGCGAGAACGGCGCGGGCAAGTCGACCTTGCTGAAAATCCTCGGCGGTTTTTATCCGCCCAACAGCGGCAGCTTGCAGTTGGGCGAACGCAGCGTGAGTTTCAAGTCGGCGGCCGACAGCATCGCCAGCGGCATCGCAGTGATTCACCAGGAGCTGCAACTGGTGCCGGAAATGACCGTCGCCGAGAACCTGCTGCTGGGGCATATGCCGTCGCGCTTTGGCGTGGTCAATCGCGGCGCGATGGTGCGCAAGGCACGGGAACTGCTCAAGGGCCTGGCGGATGAAATCGATCCGAACATGCGCCTGGGCAGCCTGTCCCTCGGCCAGCGGCAACTGGTGGAAATCGCCAAGGCCATGTCGCGCAACGCCCATGTGATTGCGTTCGACGAACCCACCAGCAGCCTCTCGGCCCGTGAGATCGAGCGGCTGATGGTGATCATCGCCCGGCTGCGGGATGAAGGCCGGGTGATCCTCTACGTGTCGCACCGCATGGAGGAGGTGTTCCGCATTTGCGACGCGGTGACGGTGTTCAAGGACGGGCGCTTCGTGCGCACGTTCGAGGACATGACGCAGTTGAACGTCGACCAACTGGTCAACTGCATGGTCGGGCGCGATATCCAGGATATCTACGACTACCGGCCGCGCGAGCACTGCGGTGAAGCGCTGCGAGTTGAAGGTTTGCTCGGGCCGGGGTTGCAGGAACCGGTGAGCCTGCAGGTGAACAAGGGCGAGATTCTCGGGCTGTTCGGCCTGGTGGGGGCCGGGCGCACAGAGTTGTTGCGCCTGCTCGCCGGGCTGTCCCGCAGCACCCAGGGGACCCTGGTGCTGCATGGCCAGGCGCAGACGTTCAAGACACCACGGGATGCGATTGCGGCGGGGGTGTTGCTCTGCCCCGAGGACCGCAAGAAGGAAGGCATCGTGCCCCGCGCGAGTGTTGCGGAGAACATCAATATCAGTGCGCGGCGTGACCATGCGCGCTTCGGCTGGCTGATCCAGGGCGGCTGGGAACGCACCAACGCCCAGCGGCAGATCAGCGCGCTCAACGTGCGCACGCCGTCGGCGGACCAGCCGATTCTGTTCCTGTCGGGCGGCAATCAGCAGAAGGCGATTCTCGGCCGCTGGTTGTCGATGCCGATGAAAGTGTTGCTGCTGGACGAGCCGACCCGCGGCATCGATATCGGTGCGAAATCGGAGATCTACCAGATCATTCATAACCTGGCGGCCAGTGGCATCGCGGTGATCGTGGTGTCCAGCGACCTGATGGAAGTGATGGGCATCTCCGACCGCATCCTGGTGATGAGCGAAGGCGCCCTGACCGGCGAATTGACCCGCGATCAAGCGGACGAAGCACGGCTGCTGCAACTGGCTCTTCCGCGTACGCGGGACTGAAGAATACGAGGTGGGTATGTCACAGGTAAAAACCGCAAGAAGCTTCTGGCCGGGGTTCAACCAGCGCAAGTTTCTTGATGATTGGGTCATGCTGCTGGCGGCCTTGAGCATCTTTGTGCTCAGCGCCATCTTCATCGACAACTTCCTCTCGCCGCTGAACATGCGTGGCCTGGGTCTGGCGATTTCCACTGTGGGGATTGCGGCCTGCACCATGCTGTTTTGCCTGGCGTCGGGGCACTTCGACTTGTCGGTGGGTTCGGTGATCGCCTGTTCGGGCGTGGTGGCGGGGATCGTGATTCGCGACACCGACAGCGTGTTCTTCGGCGTGTCGGCGGCGTTGGCCATGGGCCTGGTGGTGGGACTGATCAACGGCATCGTGATCGCCAAGCTGCGGATCAACGCGTTGATCACGACGCTGGCGACGATGCAGATCGTGCGTGGGCTGGCGTATATCTTTTCCAACGGCAAGGCGGTCGGCGTGATGGACGAAAACTTCTTCGTCTTTGGTAACGGCCAGCTGTTTGGCGTGCCGGTGCCAATCGTCATCACCGTGCTGTGCTTTGTGTTTTTTGGCTGGTTGCTGAACTACACCACCTACGGGCGCAACACCATGGCCATCGGTGGCAACCAGGAAGCGGCGCTGTTGGCCGGGGTGAATGTCGATCGCACCAAGATCATCATCTTTGCCGTGCACGGCGTGATCGGCGCGTTGGCCGGGGTGATCCTGGCGTCGCGGATGACCTCGGGGCAACCGATGATTGGCCAGGGGTTCGAGCTGACGGTGATCTCGGCGTGCGTGCTGGGCGGGGTGTCGCTGAGCGGCGGAATCGGGATGATCCGGCATGTGATTGCCGGGGTGCTGATTCTGGCGATCATCGAGAACGCGATGAACCTGAAGAACATCGACACCTTCTACCAATACGTGATTCGCGGCTCGATCCTGTTGCTGGCGGTGATTATCGACCGCATGAAACAGCGATAAAAAGGGCGCCACACGACCAATGTGGGAGCGGGCTTGCTCGCGAAAACGGTGTGTCAGTCAGCGTATGCATTAACTGGAAAACCGCCTTCGCGAGCAAGCCCGCTCCCACATTTTGATCTCCTCTGTTTTGCTGGTCCGCATTTGCCATAATGCTCGCCGTTTTCGTACTTCCCAATAGGCCCGATATGCAGGAAAACGCCCAAACTCCCGTCAAAGAAGCCGCGCCCACCGGCACTCAAACCCTGCTTCGTGGCCTGGGCGTGGTGCAGGCAGTGGCGGCCGGTGCGCGGGATCTGAAGGAAATCGCCAAGCGCATCGGCACCACCCGCAGCACCACTCACCGCCTGGCCAGTTGCCTGGTGGAAGAACGCTACCTGCGCGTAGTGCCGCAAGTCGGTTATCTGCTGGGCCCCAAATTGATCGAGCTGGGTTTCCAGGCCCGTGAAGAACTGCCTTTGGTCAGCCTGGCGGTGCCGTATCTGGACGAGTTGTCGGCGTTGACCGGCGATACCATCCACCTGGCTATTCGCGAATACGACGACGTGCTGTACCTGCACAAGAACCCTGGCCGCAACGGCCCGGAAATGCGCTCGCGCGTCGGCCATCGCATGCCGCTGGCGCGCACCGGGATCGGCAAGGCGTTGTTGCTGGATGACAGCGTGGAAGAGTGGCAGCGCCTGTATCAGGTCAGCTTGCCGACGGGCGGGAAGAATCTGCAGTGGCCGCAGCACCCCGAGCAATCCTGGGCGCAGTTTGAACAGCGCATGCAGGAATACGTGGCGGGCGGTTATGCATTCGATCTGGAAGACAACGAACCGTCGATCCGTTGTGTCGCGGCACCGGTGCGCGATGCCAGCCGGCGAATCGTCGCCGGCATCAGCATCGCCAGTACCGTGCCCTACATGCCGCTGGAGAAAATGGCCGAGCTGATCCCTGTGATCAAACAGGTCGCAGCACGGCTGTCAGCGGAGTTGGGCGCGAAGGCCTGATCAGGCCGTGATCGTTCCCATGCTCCGCGTGGGAATGCCGCTTCGGACGCTCCGCGTCCAGAAGGACTTGAGCCCTGCGCAACGGTGACGCAGAGCGTCACAGCATGCGTTCCCACGCAGAGCGTGGGAACGATCATGATCAGGCCTTCAGGGTCGCCATGTCGATCACGAAGCGGTACTTCACATCACCGGCAATCATGCGGGTGTAGGCTTCGTTGATCTGGCGGATGTCGAGCATCTCGATGTCGCAAGTGATGCCGTGCTCGGCGCAGAAATCCAGGACTTCCTGGGTTTCGGCAATCCCACCGATCAACGAACCGGCCAGCACCTTGCGGCCCAGCACCAGCTTGGCAGCGTTGACGGGCGGGTCGACCGGCTCGATCAAACCTACCAGGATGTGCGCGCCGTCAAAGCGCAGTACGTCGAGGTAGGGATTCAAGTCGTGCTGCACCGGGATGGTGTCCAGCAGGAAGTCGAAATGCCCGGCAGCGGCTTTCATCTGGGCTTCGTCGGTGGACACGATCACGTGGTCGGCGCCCTGGCGACGGCCTTCTTCAGCCTTGCTCGCGGAGCGGGTGAACAGCGTCACTTCCGCGCCCATGGCCTTGGCGAACTTGATGCCCATATGGCCCAAACCACCCATGCCCAGAACGCCAACCTTGTCGCCAGCCTTCACGCCGTAGTGCTTGAGCGGCGAGTAAGTGGTGATGCCGGCGCAGAGGATCGGCGCGGCGCTGGCCAGGTCGAGCTTGGCCGGGATCTTCACCACGAAGTGCTCGCTGACCACGATGCTGTCGGAGTAGCCGCCCATGGTGTTGCTGCCGTCGACCCGGTCCGGGGTGGCGTAGGTCATGGTCGGGCCTTCGAGGCAGTATTGCTCGAGGTCCGCGTGGCAGGCGTCGCAGTGACGGCAGGAGTCGACCATGCAGCCAACACCCACCAGGTCGCCGACTTTGTGCGCGGTGACGCTGGCGCCGACGGCGGTGACTTTACCGACGATCTCGTGGCCCGGCATCAGCGGGTACACGGCGATGCCCCATTCGTTGCGTGCCTGGTGGATGTCGGAGTGGCAGACGCCGCAGTAGAGAATTTCGATCGCCACGTCATCGGCGCGCGGGCTGCGGCGTTCGAAGGACATGGGGGCGAGGGGAGTGGTGGCCGATTGAGCGGCATAACCGATGGCGGTGTACATGGAGAAACCTCGCAGGTGCAGTAACAGGTGAGGTGGCGCATTCTCCGCGCCGTGCCTGGGTGCGGCCATGGCGATTGCTCCGAGTCTCATGCCTATTCGTCCGGGAGTGCACCTGGATTGGATCGTTGTGGCGCCAGACCTGCGATGATGGTCTCATCCCCTTTTTCGCGAAGTTTTTGCCATGTTGTTGACCCGCCATGTCGATGCCAATGCCGCGTTGGTTGCCTTGATCGAACCCCTGACACCCCGTGATGGGTTCTCGCCCACGAACCTCCCGGGCGTGCAGGTATTGCGTGCCAGTTGCGACGTGGCGCGGGGCCCGCAGATTTATGAACCGAGCCTGATGATCGTCGCCCAGGGCAGCAAGATCGCGTACCTGGGCCCGCGTACCCTGGAGTACGGCGCGGGGCATTACCTGATCCAGGCGATGCCGGTGCCGTTCGAATGCGAGACTTTTGCCATGCCGAATGCACCGCTGTTGGGGGTGACGGTGGGCATTGATCGGGTGGTGCTGGGTGAGTTGGTGATGGCGATGGGGATCCAGAGCGGGCCACCGCCAGCGGCGCAAACGTTGGAGTCGATGAGTTCGGTGGTGCTGGACGACGCCATGCGCGGCTGTGTCGAACGCCTGTTGCAGTGCCTGCACGATCCGCTGGAGAGCCGGATCATGGGTCCGGCGCGGGTGCGGGAATTATTGTTCACCGCATTGCGCGGGCCACAGGCGGATGTGTTGCGGGCGTTGGTGGAGCAGCAGGGGCAGTTTTCGCGGGTGGCGACTTCGTTGAATCACCTGCATGCCCATTACGCCGAGCCGCTGAATATCGAGACATTGGCAGGTTATGCGCACATGAGTGCGTCGACCTTCCACGAACACTTCAAGCGCTGCACGCTGTTGTCGCCGGTGCAGTACCTCAAGCGTCTGCGGTTGCTCAAGGCACAGCAGTTGCTGTTGGTGGAAGGCATGGGCGTGGCGCAGGCGGCCCACAGTGTGGGGTATCAGAGCACGTCGCAGTTCAGTCGGGAGTACAAGCGCTACTTCGAGCGCAGCCCCGGGGATGAGCGGGCGGCATAACTCTCCCGGGCACAATTCGGTCAAAAATGTGGGAGCGGGCTTGCTCGCGAAAGCGGTGGTTCAGCCAAAACATCTGTGACTGATACACCGCTTTCGCGAGCAAGCCCGCTCCCACATTTGATCGAGTCGATGGGTCTTTTTCCGGGCTATAAAAAAGGCCCCCATTTGGGAGCCTTCTGTTCAAGCAGCGGATTTACATATTCGGGTAAGTCGGCCCACCCGCACCTTCCGGCGTCACCCACGTAATGTTCTGCGAAGGGTCCTTGATGTCACAGGTCTTGCAGTGCACGCAGTTCTGGGCGTTGATCTGGAAGCGCTTCTCGCCGTCTTCCTTGGTGATCACTTCATACACGCCGGCCGGGCAGTAGCGCTGCGCCGGTTCATCGTAGAGCGGCAGGTTGGTGCCGATCGGGATGCTCGGGTCTTTCAGCTTCAGGTGGCACGGTTGTTCTTCTTCGTGGTTGGTACCGGAGATGAACACCGAACTCAGCTTGTCGAAGCTCAGCTTGCCGTCGGGTTTCGGGTAGTCGATTTTCTTGCTGTCCTTGGCCAGCTTGAGGCAGGCGTAGTCCGGCTTGGTGTCGTGCAGGGTGAACGGCATTTTGCCGCCGAGGATGTTCTGGTCGAACCAGTTGAAGCCGGCACCAATGATCGGGCCGAACTTGTGCATCGCCGGGCCGAAGTTGCGGCTGGCGAACAGTTCTTCGTGGAGCCAGCTGTTCTTGAAGCTGTCGACGTAAGCGGTCAGTTCGTCACCGCCTTCGGATTCGGCGAACAGGCGGTCTGCCACGGCGTCAGCGGCGAGCATGCCGGACTTCATCGCGGTGTGGCTGCCCTTGATCTTGGCGAAGTTCAGGGTGCCCAGGTCGCAGCCGATCAGCGCGCCGCCCTTGAACACCATTTTCGGCAGCGAGTTCAGGCCGCCTTTGCAGATGGCGCGGGCGCCGTAGCTGATGCGTTTGCCGCCTTCCAGGTACTGGGCCAGCACCGGGTGATGCTTGAGGCGCTGGAACTCGTCGAATGGCGACAGGAAGGTGTTGCTGTAGGACAGGTCGACGATCAGGCCGACGACCACCTGGTTGTTTTCCAGGTGATAGAGGAACGAACCGCCGGTGTTCTCGGCGCTCATGATGTCCAGCGGCCAGCCGGCGGTGTGCACCACCAGGCCTGGCTGGTGTTTGGCCGGGTCGATTTCCCAGATTTCCTTCAGGCCGATGCCGTAATGCTGGGCGTCGGCGTCGCTGTCCAGGTTGAAGCGCTGGATCAGTTGCTTGCCGATGTGGCCACGGCAACCTTCGGCGAACAGCGTGTACTTGCCACGCAGTTCCATGCCCGGGGTGTAGACGCCTTCTTTCGGGTTGCCTTCACGGTCGACGCCCAGGTCACCGGTGATGATCCCGCGCACCACGCCGTTTTCGTCGAACAGCGCTTCCTGGGCGGCGAAGCCCGGGTAGACTTCCACACCCAGGTTCTCGGCCTGCTGGGCGAGCCAGCGGCACAGGTTGCCCAGGGAAATAATGTAGTTGCCTTCGTTGTGCATGGTCTTGGGCACAAAGAAGTCAGGCACCTTGGTGGAAGCTTCGCTGGAGCGCAGTACATAGATGTCATCACGCACAACAGGGGTGTTGAGCGGTGCACCGAGTTCTTTCCAGTCCGGGAACAGTTCGTTCAGGGCACGGGGTTCAAACACGGCACCGGACAGGATATGAGCGCCGACTTCGGAGCCTTTTTCGACCACGCAGACGCTGATTTCCTTACCGGCTTCGGCGGCCTTCTGCTTCAATCGGCAGGCGGCAGACAGGCCTGCCGGGCCAGCGCCGACGATGACCACGTCGAATTCCATGTATTCGCGTTCCACAGGCTATCTCCTACTCAAGGCTCAACGGCTTTTTTTTCTAATGGGTGGAGGTTCGGTAATCCGTCCCACAATGCCTGCATCAATCTCATGCAAGGGGCAGGGGACGACCCACCTTTCTCTCTAGGTGGCGCATTATATCTACACCACTCTCAGCGTCCAATACAAACGTTTGTTTGAATTGCCCGCAAGCTAGGTAAATCAAAGCAACGCGGCTTATAACTGACCATTTTGCCGTATTGACCGGAATAGGCGTTCCGGTCAATATACGGTCGGTTTTGCGCATCCCGTAGGCAGACTGTGGGTTTCAAGGCCACCTCGAAAGACAGGCTGAAGGCAAATAAGGGTGACGCGCGAGCCACGATGGCGCGCAGTTTACACGCCACGATAATGAATGACCTCTCAGTCACCGCTGACGAACGGTCATCACTCCCGTGAGCAAGGTCCCCCGCCGACGATTGCCGGTGTTTTTGGAGGTGCCCTTGTGTGCCGATGAGCATCAAACCGCCAGGTTCGCCTAGGCGACTTTCTTTTCACCGGAGAGTAACGAGGAATCCATGAAGGTTCTTGTAGCTGTCAAACGCGTTGTCGATTACAACGTGAAAGTTCGCGTCAAGGCGGACAATTCCGGCGTCGACCTCGCTAACGTCAAGATGTCGATGAACCCTTTCTGCGAAATCGCCGTGGAAGAAGCCGTACGCCTGAAAGAGAAAGGCGTTGCGACTGAAATCGTCGTCGTTTCCATCGGTCCGACCACTGCTCAAGAGCAGCTGCGTACCGCCCTGGCGCTGGGTGCCGATCGCGCCATCCTCGTCGAATCCGCTGAAGAGCTGACTTCCCTGGCCGTTGCCAAGTTGTTGAAAGCCGTTGTCGACAAGGAACAGCCATCGCTGGTGATCCTCGGCAAACAAGCCATCGACAGCGACAACAACCAGACTGGCCAGATGCTGGCTGCACTGACCGGTTACGGCCAGGGCACCTTCGCCTCGAAAGTCGAAGTGAGCGGCGACAAGGTTGCCGTGACCCGCGAAATCGACGGCGGCGCGCAGACAGTTTCCCTGAAACTGCCGGCCATCGTCACCACCGACCTGCGTTTGAACGAGCCGCGCTACGCGTCCCTGCCAAACATCATGAAAGCCAAGAAGAAGCCTCTCGAAGTGCTGACTCCGGATGCTTTGGGCGTTTCCACCGCCTCCACCAACAAGACCGTCAAAGTCGAAGCGCCGGCTGCACGCAGCGCGGGCATCAAGGTCAAGTCGGTGGCTGAACTGGTCGAGAAACTGAAAAACGAAGCGAAGGTAATCTAACCATGACTATCTTGGTAATCGCAGAACACGACAACAAGGTCGTGGCTCCGGCCACCCTGAACACTGTCGCCGCCGCCGCCAAAATCGGTGGTGATATCCACGTCCTGGTCGCTGGCCAAAACGTTGGTGCCGTGGCTGAGGCCGCTGCCAAAATCGCTGGCGTGAGCAAAGTACTGGTTGCCGATAACGCAGCCTACGCTCACCAGTTGCCGGAAAACGTTGCGCCGCTGGTAGCAGAGCTGGGCGCTGGCTACAGCCACATCCTGGCTGCCGCCACCTCCAACGGCAAAAACATCCTGCCGCGCGTTGCTGCGCAACTGGACGTTGACCAGATCTCCGAGATCGTTTCGGTAGAAAGCGCCGACACCTTCAAGCGTCCGATCTATGCCGGTAACGCCATCGCGACCGTGCAGTCCACTGCGTCGGTAAAAGTCATCACCGTGCGTGCCACCGGTTTCGACCCGGTTGCAGCTGAAGGTGGTTCGGCTGCGGTTGAAGCTGTGGCTGCTGCCCACGACGCTGGCACTTCCAGCTTCGTTGGCGAAGAGCTGGCCAAGTCCGATCGTCCGGAACTGACCGCTGCCAAGATCGTCGTTTCCGGCGGCCGCGGCATGCAGAACGGCGACAACTTCAAGCACCTGTACGCCCTGGCCGACAAGCTGGGCGCTGCGGTCGGCGCTTCCCGCGCTGCCGTCGACGCAGGTTTTGTACCGAACGACATGCAGGTCGGCCAGACCGGCAAGATCGTTGCGCCACAGCTGTACATCGCCGTCGGTATCTCCGGCGCGATCCAGCATTTGGCCGGTATGAAAGACTCCAAGGTGATCGTTGCGATCAACAAGGACGAAGAAGCACCGATCTTCCAGGTGGCTGATTACGGCCTGGTGGCGGACTTGTTCGAAGCCGTACCCGAGTTGGAGAAGCTGGTCTAATCCAGCCGCTTCACTTATAAAGAGCCCGGTCTTTTGACCGGGCTTTTTTTTGCCCGGTAATTTTTCAACTGGAGAACCCTGCCATGGAATTGCGTCCCTGGACTGTACTGCTGGCCCTGTCACTGCTGCCGACGGTGTCGCTGGCGGCGGGCAAATGTGATCGCCTGGTGATCACCGGCAGCCCGGACGCCCCGCCTTATCTGTGGCGTGATCCCCAGGACCCCACGCACTTGATCGGCGCCACCGCCGACATGCTGCAGCAAGTGGCCAAGGACCTCGGGGTGAAAATCGACCTGCTTTACGGCGGCAAACGTTCCCTGGCGCTGGAAGAAGTGCGCAGCGGGCGCATGGACATCCTCGCCGACGCGCCATTGACCCTCGACGCCCTGGACTCCCTCGACTACATCCACCCGGCATTGGTGCAAACCGATTACCTGGTCTGGACCCGCAAGGATTCCTCCCTGGCCTACAGCCAGGCCAGCGACCTGCAGGGCCACAAGGGCGCGGTGTCGGAAAGGGCGCGCCTGAGCCGCGACTTTGAAACCTTCGCCGGTGAGCAACTGACCCTGCAGCGCCTGCCCAGCCTGACCCCGGCGTTCCAGAAACTGCTATTGGGAGAAGTGGACTACGTGCTCGCCGGACGTTATTCCGGCATGGCCATGGCCCAGACGTTGGGCATGAGCAACGACCTGGTGGCGCGG
This sequence comes from Pseudomonas sp. GP01-A4, assembly GCF_058780865.1. Lineage (NCBI taxonomy): Bacteria > Pseudomonadati > Pseudomonadota > Gammaproteobacteria > Pseudomonadales > Pseudomonadaceae > Pseudomonas > Pseudomonas sp. GP01-A4. Next base: position 137,682 of record NZ_JBYSWF010000002.1, on the reverse strand, counting down.
GAAATCCCCATCGACCAGCCGGGCCTGTACCTGGCCATTTCCCACAACTCCGCCTGCAACGATCCGTGGTTGCGCGGACAGCTCGCCAAAAAGATGACAGAATTGCCCGCGTCCGGTCTGGCGGAAACCGCGCTGCAGAGCAATCTTGAGCGCTGGAAAGCGCAGTTGCAGCAACCCGTCGGCACCCCAACAAAGTAGGGATTTTCAGTGACTATTCGACCTCTTTTCGCGGCCCTCGCCGTTGTAGCTCTGGCGGGATGTGCAGCCGATCCTGCGCCGAATGAACAGATGCGCCTGACCCAGCAAGCCCTGGAACAAGCCAGCGCCGTGGGCGCCGTTGCCAGCGATTCGCCCGAGCTGAAGCTGGCGGAAGACAAGTTCACCCAGGCCCGTGCCGACATGGCCGATGAATCCTACAAGGACGCCCGCATGCAGGCTGAAGAAGCCGAGCTGGACGCCCGCCTGGCGGAAGCGCGGGTGCTGACCCGCAAAAGCCAGGAGCAACTGAACGTGCTCAACACCCGCATCACCCGCCTGCGCAAGCAGTTGCAGTTGGGAGACGCCCAATGAGCCCGTTGATGCGTGGGTTGAGCTGTGTGGTGTTGCTGGGCAGTGCGCTGGGTGGTTGTGCGACGCACCCCGACAGTAACCTCGCCTTGCAACAGGCCAGCACTGACTTCCAGAAGGTCAAGGAAGATTCGAATGTGCTGCGTATCGCACCCAAGGACGTGATTCGCGCCGGTGAGTCCCTGGCCCGTGCCGACCGTTTCTCCAGCTTCTGGGGCAGCGGCGCCGATGTGGCGCATTACGCCTACCTGAGCCAGCGCTACAGCGCGATTGCCCGGGAACACACCGAGCAGGCACTCAATCAGGAGCGTGGGGTCAAGCTGGAGCTGGAACGCCAGCGCCTGCAACTGGCCCTGCGTGAAGCCAAGCTCTCCAGCGTTCAGCAACAGGGCAAATGGATTGAGGCGCAGATATCCAGCCTGACCACCGTTCAGCCTGATCGCGGGCTGGTGATGACCCTGGGTGACGTGCTGTTCGATACGGGTGATGCAGAGCTGCAAAACTCGGCCAACCGCACCGTGCTCAAAGTGGTGCAGTTCCTGCAACTGAACCCCAAGCGCGTGGTGCGCATCGAGGGTTACACCGACAATACCGGCGGCGAACAGGAAAATATCAAACTGTCCCGGGACCGCGCTCAAGCGGTTGCGGATGTACTGAGCGACCTGGGGATCGACGAAAAACGCATTCAGGTCGAAGGCTACGGCGATCAGTATCCGGTCGAAGCCAACGCGTCTGAGCGGGGCAGGGCGCAGAACCGTCGGGTAGAAATTGTGTTCTCCGACGAAAAAGGCCAGCTGGGCGCTGCTCGCTGAACCTGTTGTTCAAGATGGAGGGGTGATTCCTGTAGGAGCTGTCGAGCCCCAGCGAGGCTGCGACAGGATCGCCTCGGTGCACCTGCGAGACCGCAGCGCCTGCATCGCAGCCTCGCTGAAGCTCGACAGCTCCCACATAAGCCCGATCAATGATCGGGTTTTTTATGCCCGCGATTCAGTTCGCAACCCTTACAGTTTTTTCTATCACTGCCGCCCGCGCTCGACTATTGTGGCAACTGTCCCCGTACACTTCTAAACTGTGCCGGTATGTTTCACACAAAAATAAAATACCCGTGAAATCGAGTGCTGCGTCATGACCAATCTGTTGCTCTACCAACGTATCGCCCAGCAGCTGGCTGAGGATATCCGCCGCGGTGTCTATCAACCGGGCGAGCGCGTGCCTTCGGTACGCAAAATGAGCTCCCAGCTCAACGTCAGCCACGCCACCGTGTTGCAGGCCTACGCGAACCTGGAAGACCAGGGTTTGATTCGCGCGCGGCCGCAGTCCGGGTATTACGTGCACCAGACGCCGGCGCTCACTGCGCCCACGCCGGACATCGCCCGGGTCGAGCGTCCAGGGTTGGTCACCCGCAGCAGCATCATTCAACAGGTGTTGGTGGAATCCCGTCGCGAAGGCGTGTTCCCGCTGGGCGCCGCCGTGCCGAGTGTCGACTACCTGCCCGTGCGCGCGCTGCATCAGCAACTGGCCAAGGTCACGCGTTTCCAGAGCCCGCGGGCGTTCAGTTACATGTTCAGCCCGGGTTTCGAGCCGCTGCGGCGCCAGGTGGCGATCCGTATGCGCGATGCCGGGGTGGTGGTCGACCCCTCCGAAGTGGTGATCACCCATGGGTGTGTCGATGCATTGCAGATGTCGCTGCGGGTGCTGACCCGCCCCGGCGACCTGATCGCCGCCGAATCGCCGACCTATTACGGCTTGCTGCAACTGGCCGATCTGCTGGGCCTGAAGGTCATCGAAATCCCCAGCGACCCGGCCACCGGCATGAGCCTGGAAGCCCTGCAACTGGCAGCCAACCAATGGTCGATCAAGGCCCTGGTGCTGACCACGCGCCTGAGCAATCCCCTGGGCGGCACCATGCCCGAAGAGCGGCAGAAACAGTTGCTGCGCCTGGCCTCGGATTTCGATATCCAGGTGGTCGAGGACGATATCTATGGCGAACTGATGTTCGAACTGGGCCGCACCAAGGCCCTGAAAGCCTACGACCGTCTGGACCGGGTCATCTATTGCTCGAGTTTCTCGAAGACCCTGTCACCGGGCATTCGCATTGGCTGGATGATTGCCGGCAAGTACCAGCAGGAAATCCAGCGCCTGCAAATGTTCAGCACCCATTCGGCCTGCAGCGTGACCCAGATGGGCACGGCGGCGTACCTGGAGAATGGCGGCTACGACCGCCATCTGCGCTATATCCGCCAGGAGTACCGCAAGAACCTCAGCGCGTTCCAGCTGGCCGTGCAGCAGTATTTTCCCGAAGGCACCCAGATGACCCGCCCGACCGGCGGTTTTATCCTGTGGGTCAGTTTGCCTGGACGGGTCAATACCCAGGAACTGCACGTGCGCGCCTTGCAGCAGGGCATCAGCATTGCACCGGGGCTGATCTTCAGTAATACGGAACAGTTCAACCACTGTATTCGCCTGAACTGCGGCACCCCGTGGAACCGCGAGGCGGAGCGCGCCTTGATGACCCTCGGGATGCTGGCAAGCCAGTTATGCCAGGAAACTGCGGCGGGTTTTTGAGGCATGGAAAGGGGACACGACGGGTAGCTGGCTAATTACCATGCTTGTCATACCGTCCTCAACAAGCGAGCATATGGCCTTCTGCCGTTAATGCTGCTGGCGATATGACTTATACCTTTCCTGCTGCCCTGCTGATCTGCGTGTTAAGCCTGTGTAACGCTGGCGCTGTCCTGGCGGCTCCCGCTAGTGAAGCGGTGCCTGCTGCCAGCTCCCAGCAAACGGTGCCGGCGAAAAAAGCCGCTGCGGCCAAGAAGGCACCGGTCGCGAAGAAAGCCCCCGCAAAGAAAGCAACGCCGGTTAAAAAACGTGCGCCTATCGCCAGCAAGTCAAAGTCGGCCCACGAAGTCGCCAAGACGCCGCTGCCGCCCGCGGAGCTGGATTTGAGCCTGCCGTCGAACATGGTTCGCCACCTGCAACCCCTCGGCACCATGCCGCAGCCGAAGAACGTGCCGCTGCTGCCGCCGATGTTTGCCGAAAAGCCCACTGACAACAGTGCCTTCCAGATCAACGGGCGCCTGCTCAGCAATGAAATGCAGCTGCAACTGCGCAACGAAGAACGCCGCGAAGTTGAAGGTGCGGCGCTGGATTTCCAGTTCAAGCAATAAACCCGACGAGTAAACGTGACGCGCACCCCTGACCTTCTGTCGCAGACTGGTCAGTCACTTTTGTTTTCGGTGAAAAACCCCTGTTAAGCCAATTTAAAACGTCTGTTTAAGGGCGTAGTCTTACGTGGCCATCAACACTTGAGTTGTCGAGGATCTGTTCGTCATGAAATGCCGTGAAGGCTGTGGCGCTTGCTGCATTGCCCCATCCATCAGTTCTCCGTTGCCGGGAATGCCTGCCGGCAAACCGGCGGGCGAACGCTGCCTGCATCTTTCGGTCGAACAACTGTGCCAGTTGTTTGGCCAGCCTGAGCGGCCCGCAGTGTGTAGTTCGTTCCAGGCGGATATCGAGGTCTGCGGCAGTAGCCAGGCAGAAGCGATCAGGTTGATCGGCTGGTGGGAACAGATGACGGCGGCTTAGTGGGCTGTTCAAAGTACTGAACTTCAACAATAAGGAATAAGACCATGGGTTCACTGAAACGAATTGCTGTGTTGTGCGGTTTTACCGCGTTGTTCGCTGCCGCAGCGCATGCTGAAGACTGGCAGACGGCCAAGGATGAAGACGGCATCAAAGTGTCCTTGAGTGAAATTGCCGGTTCCAAGTACAAGGCTTATCGCGGTGTGACGACCATCAAGGCGCCGCTGGCCAAGATCCAGGCGCTGCAGGAAGACGTGGCGGGGGCCTGCTCCTGGATCCACGAATGCAAGTCGCAGAAACTGCTCAAGCAGGAAGGCGACAAGAGCTGGACCTACACCCAGTTCAAGGCACCGTTCCCGGTGACCGATCGTGACTCGATCCTGGAAATCACCACCACCAAGGCTGCCGACGGCACCGTCACCCGCAAGCTGTTGGAAGTGCCGACCTACCAGCCAGAAGTCAAAGGCTATGTGCGCGTAGCCCAGGTCGATGGTTACTGGAAGCTGGTGCCTAAAGGCGACAACCTGACCGAAGTGACCTACCAGGTGCACACCGAGCCAGGTGGCAGCGTGCCGTCTTGGTTGGCCAACAAGTTCGTGGTGGACGCACCGTTCAACACCTTGAAAGCCCTGAAAGAACACGCTGAAAAATAACTGCAGTTGATCAGGTGCCTCCTGCCTTGAGTGGAACGATTTCCAGGCCCTCAAGGTCCAGATAGATGTAAGCCCACCCATGGGTTTTATCGAGGAGGCTCTGATGCCAAAGTGGAACGTTTCCTTCACCAATGATCATGGTGAGTCGGTAGTCGAGCAATTCGAGTGCGAGCAGAAACCCACGCTTGAAGAAGCCGCGCGCCTGGTTCGCGCCCGCGTATCACCGGTGCTGGAGGAACTGGATCTCAACGATCTGGAGGGGCGTATTGCCGAACCCACGGTCAAGATTCTGAAAGATCAAAACAGCATCAAAGACCTCAAGGTCGACCCCGCCGCCTGAACATTCCCTGTACGCCTTTAAACAGACTCTGGTGGAGGTGATAGCTTCGCGCTACTCTGCAATGGAGATCAGCGAATGAATCGCTAAGGTCTGGTCTTGTCAGCTACATGCTTGTCTCCCAGCGGCGACGTCACTGCCGTAACACCCGCGCCCTTGCAGCGCGGGCCTTGGGAAGCACGGAAAGTCTATCCATCGGTTTGAGGAGGACGTTTCATGAGCACAGCCTATCAAGAAGACATCAGCACCAACGTGTTGCGCCGCATGAAAGAGGGCGGCTTTGACTTCTCGCGTTTCCATCCCATCGAGTTCTACGCCATTTTCCCGGATGAGGAACGTGCGCGGCGGGCTGCGGGTCGGTTTCGTGGGGAATCCCTGAATGCCCAGGTCAGCGCACGGGATGACGGCGCCTGGTACCTGGAATTGAGCAAAATCATGTTCGCCACCTACGACGGCATAGGAGACTTCGAGCAGGACTTTGAGGCGGTGGTCGAGCCCTTGGGCGGAATCATCGAGGGATGGGGCGTGAAACAGGAGGTGCGTGGGTTACCCATGTAGCGACATGAGCAACAACACAGCGTATCGGCTGACCTTTGGGTCGGCCGTTTTTGTTTCTGGCGCGGGAAAAATCCTACGCAAAAAAAAGCCACCCGAGCAGGGTGGCCAAAGGGAAGATCGCAAAGGAGGAGAGCGATTCGGTACAAACGGTAATGCGCAATGGATGAGGCTGTAGGACGCGTCCTGTTCAGCTGATGGAGGTGATTATCCGCGGGGTTTGCCGGGCAGTGAAATCAACTCTGACTATGCTGGTGATAGTCATGGCCTGCATTGCAATGAGGCGCCGCCCATGACAGCGGGCATTTGCTGCACCGGGACGGTGCGATGAGACCTGCGTCTATATCCAACTGATTGATACTTAAGTGTTTATGCCGCTGGCACGGGCCTTGCGATGGTTCTGGCGTCCGGGTGACAAGGAGTACGGCATGATCCGCACTTATTATGATGAGATGTACGACGGGGCAGGGCAGGTGCGCCCCCATTACCGCGAATTCGCCCGCTGGTTGGCCGACACGCCGGCCGAACTGCTGGCCCAGCGCCGGCGCGAAGCCGATTTGCTGTTTCACCGGGCCGGTATCACCTTCACCTTGTATGGCGATGAGCAAGGTACCGAGCGCCTGATCCCCTTCGACACGATCCCCCGCAGCATCCCGGCCAGTGAATGGCGGATCGTCGAGCGCGGCTGCATCCAGCGGGTCAAGGCGCTGAACATGTTCCTCGCCGACCTCTACCACGAACAACGCATTATCAAGGCCGGGATCATCCCCGCCGAGCAAGTCCTGGCCAACGAGCAGTACCAGTTGGCGATGCAGGGCCTGGACCTGCATCGGGATATCTATTCCCACATCTCAGGTGTCGACCTCGTACGCGATGGCGACGGCACTTACTACGTCCTCGAAGACAATCTGCGTACTCCCAGCGGCGTGAGCTACATGCTCGAAGACCGCAAGATGATGATGCGCCTGTTCCCCGAACTGTTCGCGGCCCAGCGCATCGCGCCCATCGACCACTATCCCAACCTGTTGCTCGACACCCTGAAAAGCTCCAGCCCGCTGGATAATCCCAGTGTGGTGGTGCTGACGCCTGGGCGTTTCAACAGTGCGTTCTTCGAGCATGCATTCCTGGCCCGGGAAATGGGCGTGGAACTGGTGGAAGGCGCCGACCTGTTCGTGCGTGATGACCGCGTGTTCATGCGCACCACCGATGGTCCCAAGGCGGTGGATGTGATCTACCGTCGCCTCGACGACGCGTTCCTCGACCCGCTGGCCTTCAACCCGGACTCCATGCTCGGCGTACCGGGCCTGCTGGCGGCGTATCGCTCGGGCAACGTGGTGTTGGCCAATGCCATCGGCACCGGGGTGGCGGATGACAAGTCGGTGTACCCCTTCGTCACCGAGATGATCCGTTTTTACCTGGATGAAGAACCGATCCTGAAGAATGTTCCGACGTTCCAGTGCCGTAATCCCAGTGAACTGTCCCACGTACTGGCCAACCTTCCGCAACTGGTGGTGAAGGAAACCCAGGGCTCCGGTGGCTATGGCATGTTGGTCGGCCCGGCCGCCTCGGCGGCGGAAATCGAAGCCTTCCGCGCACGTATCAAGGCCAAGCCCCACGCCTATATCGCGCAACCGACCCTGTGCCTGTCGACATGCCCGACCTTCGTCGAAAACGGCATCGCGCCACGCCACATCGACCTGCGCCCGTTTGTGCTGCAAGGCAAGGAAACCCGTGTGGTGCCCGGCGGCCTGACTCGTGTGGCGCTGCGGGAAGGTTCGCTGGTGGTCAACTCGTCCCAGGGCGGCGGCACCAAAGACACCTGGGTGGTCGAGGATTGAAATATGTTGAGTAGAACTGCCTCGGATTTGTATTGGATGTCACGCTACCTGGAGCGCGCGGAAAACCTCGCGCGGATGCTCGATGTCAGTTATTCGCTGTCGCTGATGCCCCAGGACGGGCGCGGCGATGGCCTGCATGAACTGGCGATGCCGCTGCTGATCACCGGCACCCTCGACGATTACCGCGAGCGCCACGGTGAACTGCACGCCGAACGCCTGCTGCACTTCTTCGCCCTGGATGCTGCCAACCCGGCCAGCATCTACAGCTGCCTCGGCGCTGCACGCGCCAGTGCCCATGCCGTGCGTGGGCGAATCACCGCCGACATGTGGGAAAACATCAACGCCACCTGGCTGGAAATTCGCGACATCGCCCAGCAAGGCCTGAGCCGCTACGGCATGAGCCGGTTCTGCGAGTGGGTCAAGGAACGTTCCCACCTGTTCCGCGGTGCCACCTACGGCACCATCATGCGTAACGACGCCTTTCGTTTTATTCGCCTGGGCACCTTTATCGAGCGCGCCGACAACACCCTGCGCTTGCTCGACGCCCGCTATGAAATGGCCGGCGACCAGGCCGAAGCGGTCACCGATGGTACCGCCCATGCCTACTATCAATGGAGTGCGTTGTTGCGGGCGTTGTCGTCGTTCGAGGCCTACACCGAGATCTACCGTGATGCCCCCGGCGCCCGGCAAGTCGCCGAACTGTTGCTGCTGCGCGCCGACGTGCCGCGGTCGCTGCGGGCCTGCAGTGAAGAGATCGACCAGATCCTTGGCAGCCTGCCCGGCATCAACGGTCGCCCGGCCCAACGCCTGGCAGCGGAAATGGACGCACGCCTGCGCTATACAGCCATCGACGAAATTCTCGAGGAAGGCCTGCACGCTTGGCTGACCGACTTCATCCCGCTCGTGCGCGAGTTGGGCGATGCTATTTACAGTTCCTACCTGGAGGCGGCATGAGACTTTCCATCAGCCACGAAACCACCTACCACTACGAAGACCAGGTGCGTGCCAGCATCCAGTACCTGCGGCTCACGCCCCACGACAGCGAGCGCCAGCATGTCCTCAGTTGGCAGTTGGACTTGCCCCGGCCGGTACGGGCGCAACTGGACCCGTTCGGCAACATCCTGCACGTGTTGACCCTGGACGAGCCCCATGAAGCCATCATCATTGGCGCCCGTGGCCAGGTGGATATCGACGAATTGCGCGAGGCCGAACATGAAAGCCAGTCGGCCTTCCCGTTCCTGCGCTGCACCCGTTTGACCGAACCGGACGAGGCCCTGCGCAGCTTTGCCGAAAAGCATTGCCATCAACGCCGCGACCGCAGCGCATTGATCGACCTGATGCACGCGCTGAACCAGTACATGACCTATTCGCCCGGCTCTACCGAAGTCGACACCTGTGCGGCCAAGGCGTTTGCCGGGCGTGCCGGGGTGTGCCAGGACCACACCCACGCCTTCCTCGCCTGTGCCCGCAGCCTGGGGATTCCGGCGCGTTATGTGTCGGGGTATTTGTACAGCGAAGACTGCGAGCACCTCGCCAGCCATGCCTGGGCTGAAGCGTGGCTGGATGACGCCTGGTACAGTTTTGACGTGACCAATCAACTGGCGCGGCCGGAGCGGCATTTGAAGCTGGCGGTGGGTCTGGATTACCTGGACGCCTGCCCGGTACGAGGCATGCGTCGTGGGGGAGGGCATGAGCAGATGCATGCCAAGGTATTTGTAGCGCCGACACCGGTGATTTCGGTGCAGCAGCAGTAGGATCCAGGGAGAGAGGGAGCTCTGTGTAGCAGGAAAGCTCTCCGTGCCAGGACAGCTTTTTGTGGCGAGGGAGCTTGCTCCCGCTGGGCCGCGAAGCGGCCCCAAGGCATGCCCCCGAGTTCTGTCTGGAGAAATGTTATTGCCTGATTGGGGCTGCTGCGCAGCCCAGCGGGAGCAAGCTCCCTCGCCACAGGTTTACCCGAGCCTTAAGGCTGCTTTCTGCCCGCCATATGCTTCAAATACCCCACCAGCAGATCCAGGTCCGCATCCGGCAGCACGCTGGCGGCAAACGCGGGCATTTTCGCCTGTGGCCAGTGCCGCATGCTTTTCGATTTCGGTGCAGCAGCAGTAGGATTCCGGGAGAGAGAGGAAGCTTTGTGTAGCAGGAAAGCTCTCTGTGCCAGGAAAGCTTTTTGTGGTGAGGGAGCTTGCTCCCGCTGGGCTGCGAAGCGGCCCCAAAGCATGCCCCCGAGTTCTCTCTGGAGAAATGTGATTGCCTGATTGGGGCTGCTGCGCAGCCCAGCGGGAGCAAGCTCTCTCGCCACAGGTTTACCCGAGCCTTAAGGCTGCTTTCTGCCCGCCATATGCTTCAAATACCCCACCAGCAGATCCAGGTCCGCATCCGGCAACACGCTGGTGGCAAACGCCGGCATCTTCGCCTGTGGCCAGTGCCGCATGCTTTGCGGATCGCGGATGTAGCGCTTGAGGAAATCCCCGGCAAAATATTCAGTGGGGTTGTAAGGAATATTCAGGTCCGGCCCCACCTGCGCATCGCCGGCCCCGTTCAGGCGATGACATGCCAGGCAGTTCTTCTGGAACAGTGCGAACCCCTGATTCACCGGGTCATTCGCCGCCAGTTTCGGATCCGGCAACAACGCCGGGAAGCGCTCCGCCACCGTCTTCAACTGCTTGATCCCGGAAATCTGAAACGGCCACTGCTCAGGGCTGATATGCCCGGCTTGTGGATCGGTCCACACCATATAAAACGGCCCGGCACTGGGCTTGCCGTCTGCCAGTGGCGGCCACGGATGCGCCGGATCTTCCACCGCCAGCCAGGCCCGCGCGCCGCTTTTTGATAGCAGCGGTGCCGCCGTCAGTTCCGCGGCAAAGCCGTCGAGGGCCACCGCCTGCAGATGATTTTCCGGCGTGATGCCCGGCAACAGTGCTGCCAGCGGCACTGCGCGATACGTCATGTTGCGCTTGTAGGAAACGTCATCAACGATCTGCACCGTCTGCACATCCGGACGCTTGAGCAGTTCGGTGGTTTCCCAGGTTTTGCTGGCGTGATCCAGCTCGACGGTCAATTTCGCGGCGTGCGCCGGCAAGGCCAGCAGCAGGATCAGGAGGACGATGATCTGTTTCAAGAAAGGGCCACATATCGGAAAAGGCGGTGGAACTCACGATACCGCAAAATCACAAAATATCGGCGCGCAAAACGGCAGCTCCTGACGGGATCGCTATACGCAATATCCCGAAAGGCGCTGCCAAAGGCTGCGATCCTGGCGCTGTGTCTGCGCAGAATGTGGAGTGTGAGAGGTCACCCAATGACCTTGGTGAGGTTGGGCAAGATCAGAATCAGGGTGGTGGCGAACAGAATAAGTCCCGCCTGACGTACTTTCGAATGCTTGAACATGGCTGACTGCCTTTTGTTGTTATTCCTGAGCGTCAAATGCGTGCCGGTCGATTCAACTATGACGGTGCTACATGACTCTTTTCTTACAGTTCCTACAGGTGCTCCAGCAAAACCCGGCAGCAACCTTTAACTTCTCTTACAGATTCAACCTTAGAGCCCTCGTTCTATATGGCTTAGATCCATTTCATCTCATCGCCTGAATAAAACTTATTAAAAAGGCATGAGGCCAATTGCCAGCCAGACGCCAGCCCTACGGCTAGACAGCTAAAACGATTAATCAGCCGATTCCCGTAGCCTCCTACCGTTCGTCTGAGCGTGAGCGTCAAGGTCAATGAGCGGTTCGGTCATTGAATCCGGCGCCCCGGCGCCTAAGGTAAGGGCACGATTCGTTGCATAGTGATTCGAGGACGTCATGACCCAAGCTTTGATCTTTGATGCGATACGCACGCCCCGGGGCAAAGGCAAGGCGGATGGCGCCCTGCACAGCGTCAAGCCGGTGAACCTGGTGGCCGGTTTGCTGACGGCACTGCAAAAGCGCACCGACCTCGACACCCGGCAAGTGGATGACATCGTCCTGGGCTGTGTCACACCGATTGGCGACCAGGGCGCCGACATCGCCAAGACCGCCGCCTTGGTGGCGGACTGGGATATCAGCGTCGCCGGGGTGCAGATCAACCGGTTTTGCGCCTCGGGCCTGGAAGCCGTGAACCTCGGCGCGATGAAAGTGCGCTCCGGCTTTGAAGACCTCGTGGTGGTGGGCGGCGTCGAGTCCATGTCCCGAGTGCCCATGGGCAGTGACGGCGGCGCCTGGGTGCTCGACCCGCAAACCAATATGCACAGCCACTTCACCCCGCAAGGCATCGGTGCCGACCTGATCGCCACCCTGGAAGGCTTCACCCGCCAGGACGTCGACGCCTTTGCCCTGCACTCACAGCAGAAAGCGGCGCGGGCCAGATCAGACGGTTCCTTCAACAAGTCGCTGATCGCCGTGCAGGACCAAAATGGCATTGTGCTGCTGGATCAGGACGAATTCATCCGTGCCGATTCCACCCTCGAAGGCCTGGGCAAACTCAAGCCCAGCTTCGAAATGATGGGCCAGATGGGCTTCGACGCCACGGCGTTGCGGGTCTACAGCCACGTCGAACGCATCAATCACGTGCACACACCGGGCAACAGTTCCGGGATCGTCGATGGCGCGGCGCTGATGCTGATCGGTTCTGAAGCAAAAGGTCGCGAACTCGGCCTGCAACCCCGGGCGCGGATCGTCGCCACCGCTGTCACCAGTACCGACCCCACCATCATGTTGACCGGCCCGGCACCGGCAACCCGCAAGGCACTGGCCAAGGCGGGTTTGCGGGTTGAAGACATCGACCTGTTCGAGGTCAACGAAGCGTTTGCGTCGGTGGTGCTCAAGTTCATCAAGGACATGGGCATCGACGCCGCCCGGGTCAACGTCAACGGTGGCTCCATCGCCATGGGCCACCCGCTGGGCGCCACGGGCTGCGCGATTCTCGGCACCTTGCTCGATGAGCTGGAGGTGCGCCAGCAGCGTTATGGCCTGGCCACCCTGTGTGTCGGCGGCGGCATGGGTATCGCCACTATCATCGAACGCCTCTGAGCCTAAGGAATCAGTCATGACCGATGCCATTCGTTACGAAAAGGGCCAGGACCAGATTGTGGTGCTGACCATCGACATGCCCGGCCAGAGCGCCAACACCATGAACGGGGTGTACCGCGAGGCCATGGCGGCCACCGTCGCCCGCCTGGACGCCGAGAAGGATTCGATTGCGGGCGTGATCATCACCTCGGCGAAGAAGACCTTCTTTGCCGGCGGCGACCTTAATGAACTGATCAAGGTCGACAAGCCCCACGCCAAGGATTTCTACGACAGCGTGTTGGTGCTGAAGGCGCAACTGCGCACCCTGGAAACCCTCGGCAAACCGGTAGTGGCCGCGATCAACGGCGCAGCGCTGGGCGGTGGCTGGGAGATTTGCCTGGCGTGCCAGCACCGCGTGGCGCTGGACCACAAGTCGGTACAGATTGGCCTGCCGGAAGTCACCCTCGGGCTTTTGCCGGGCGGCGGCGGCGTGGTGCGCATGGTGCGGATGCTGGGCCTGGAAAAGGCCTTGCCCTACTTGCTGGAAGGCAAAAAGATTACGCCGCAGCAGGCGCTGCAAGCCGGGTTGATTGATGAGCTGGCGACAGATCGAGACGAGCTGCTGGCCAAGTCCCGGGCGTGGATTCTGGCCAACCCCGAGGCGAAACAGCGCTGGGACATCAAGGGCTATCAGATCCCGGGTGGTACGCCGTCCAACCCGAAAGTCGCGCAAATGCTTGCCATTGCGCCATCGATCCTGCGCGCCAAAACCAACGGCTGCTTCCCGGCCCCGGAGAAAATCCTCTGCGCCGCCGTGGAAGGTGCCCAGGTGGATTTCGACACCGCGCACTTGATCGAGACCCGCTACTTCACCGAGCTGGTCACCGGGCAAGTGGCGAAAAACATGATTGGCACCTTCTGGTTCCAGCTCAATGAAATCAATGCCGGCAGTTCGCGGCCCCAGGGCTTTGCGCCGTATGTGACACGCAAGGTCGGCGTGCTCGGCGCCGGGATGATGGGCGCGGGCATTGCCTACGTCAGCGCTTCGGCGGGCATTGAGGTGGTGCTTAAGGACATCAGCCAGGCGGCGGCAGAGAAGGGCAAGGCCCACTCGGCCACGTTGCTGGACAAGAAGGTCGGGCGTGGGCAATTGACCGCCGAACAGCGGGAAACCATCCTCGCGCGGATTGTTCCTACCGAATCCGACGCCGATCTTGCCGGCTGCGACCTGATCATCGAAGCCGTCTTCGAGGATCGGGAACTCAAGGCCAAGGTCTCGGCGGCCGCGCAAAGCGTGGTGGGTGCCGAAGCGGTGATCGCCTCCAACACCTCCACCTTGCCCATCAGCGGGTTAGCCACCGCCGTTCCAGACCAGGGCAAGTTTATCGGCCTGCACTTCTTCAGCCCGGTGGAAAAAATGCCCCTGGTGGAAATCATCAAGGGCGCCCGCACCAGCGACGAAACCCTGGCGCGGGGATTCGACTTCGTACTGCAAATCAAGAAAACCCCGATCGTGGTCAACGACAGCCGCGGCTTCTTCACTTCAAGGGTGTTCGGCACCTTCACCAATGAAGGTATCGCCATGCTCGGCGAAGGCGTGGCCGCACCGATGATCGAGACCGAGGCGCGCAAGGCCGGCATGCCGGTGGGGCCGCTGGCGGTCTCTGACGAAGTTTCCCTCAGCCTGATGAGCCATATCCGTCAACAGACGGCCAAGGACTTACAGGCCGAAGGCAAGCCGTTACCGCAGCACCCGGCGTTTGCCGTGATCGACCTGTTGCTCAATGAATACAAGCGCCCGGGCAAGGCGGCGGGTGGCGGTTTCTACGAGTACCCGGCGGGCGGGCAGAAACACCTGTGGCCGGAGCTGAAAAGCCGCTTCGAAAAGCCCGGCCAACAGATCTCGCCGCAAGACGTGCGCGACCGTTTGCTGTTCATCCAGGCCATCGAAACCGTGCGCTGTGTGGAGGAGGGCGTGTTGATGTCGACGGCTGATGCCAACGTCGGCTCGATCTTCGGTATCGGCTTTGCCGCCTGGAGCGGCGGAGCGCTGCAATTCATCAACCAGTACGGCCTGAACGATTTCGTCGCCCGCGCCCGCTACCTGGCCGAGCAATATGGTGAGCGCTTCACGCCGCCGGCGCTGCTGTTGGAGAAAGCTGCACAGAACGCGACCTTCTGACGCTTTTGGGCATGTGCGGGGCTTGCCTTGAAAGGGTATTTCAAGGCAGGCTCTGGGGGTGTTCATTATTCCCATCGCCGTGTCAGGTATTTTTTATGTCGTTACGCGTGTGCATCCTGGAAACCGATATCCTGCGTCCTGGGCTGATCGATCAGTACCAAGGGTACGGGCAGATGTTCAAGCGCCTGTTCTCCAAACAGCCGATTGCCGCCGAGTTCGTCATCTATAACGTGGTGCAGGGTGAATACCCGGCGGATGAAGAAGTGTTCGACGCGTACCTGGTGACGGGCAGCAAGGCCGACTCCTTTGGCACCGATCCGTGGATCCAGACCCTCAAGACCTACCTGCTGGACCGCCATGCCCGCGGCGACAAGCTGATCGGCATCTGCTTCGGCCACCAGTTGCTGGCGCTGCTGTTGGGTGGCAAGACCGAGCGGGCGACCAAGGGCTGGGGCATGGGCATCCATGACTACAAACTGAACGCCAAGGCACCGTGGATGAGCCCGGTGGTGGAAGAACTGACGCTGTTGATCAGCCACCAGGATCAGGTCACCACCTTGCCGGAAAACGCCACCGTGATCGCCTCCAGCGAGTTCTGCCCGTTTGCGGCGTACCACATTGAAGACCAGGTGCTGTGCTTCCAGGGCCACCCGGAATTTATCCACGACTATTCCCGCGAGTTGCTGGAGATTCTTCAGACAACGCTGGGGGAGAAGGTCTACACCAACGGTGTGGCCAGCCTGGAGCGAGACCATCACGGCGTTACCGTGGCGGAATGGATGATGCGGTTTGTGGCGCACAAACCAAAAGCGGACGTGGCCTAACTATTCGGGTTGATTGACGAGCCTTTTGTGGCGAGGGAGCTTGCTCCCGTTCGGCTGCGCAGCAGTCGCAAGCCTTGGGGGCGCTTCGCACCCCAGCGGGAGCAAGCTCCCTCGCCACAACAGCAGTTTTCCTACAGCCAGCCTGAACGCTTGAAGCTGGCCCACAAACTTGTACACCCCACCGCAATAAACCCCAGCACCGCGAAATACCCATAGTGCCATTGCAGCTCCGGCATGTTCTGGAAGTTCATCCCGTAAATCCCGGCCACCGCCGTCGGGAACGCCAGAATCGCTGCCCACGCGGCAAACTTGCGTTGCACCACGCTTTGGCGCGAGGCTTCCAGCAACACCCCAATCTCGATGGTCTGGCTGGCGATATCCCGCAAGGTGGTCAGGTCTTCCATCTGCCGGGTGACGTGAATCTGCACATCGCGAAAGTACGGACGCATGTTCTTGTCGATAAACGGGAAGCTCAGTTTCTGCAATTCCTGACTGATCTCCACCATCGGTGCCACATAGCGCTTCAGTCGCAGCACATCGCGGCGCAGGCCGTGGAGCTTCTGGATATCCGCTTCACTCAGGGAGTTGCACAACACGTTGCGCTCCAGTTCATCGACCTCGGCATGAATCGCCTCGCTCACCGGCTGGTAGTTCTCGGTAACAAAATCCAGCAGCGCATAGAGTACGAAATCTTCCCCATGCTCCAGCAACAGCGGTCGCGCCTCACAGCGCTGGCGTACATAGCCGTAGGATGCCGAGTGGCCGTTGCGGGCGGTGATGATGTAGCCGTTGCCGGCAAAGATATGGGTTTCGATAAACTCCAGCTTGCCGTTATCGCGCACCGGTGAGTAGGTCACGATAAACAGCGCGTCGCCGAAGGTTTCAAGCTTGGGCCGGCTGTGTTTTTCCAGGGCGTCTTCGATGGCCAGTTCGTGCAGGTTGAACTGGCGCTGCAGGTTGGCCAGTTCCAGCGCGCTGGGCTCCTCCAGCCCGATCCACACAAAGTGGTCAGGCTTGGCGGCCCACGCGGCGCCTTCGTCGAGGGTGATATCAGTGACTTTCTTTCCGGCGCTATAGACGGCGGCCGCAACAACTCTACCCATAGTGCTGATCGCTTCTTCTTGAATGGCAGATGACAACTGTCAGGCAGCTTAGCTGCCCTGCCCAATCAGAGTCAGCAAATTCGGCGGGGTTCAGCCGTGATTGCAGGCGTGGTTTGCAGCTCGCGGTCCATCGCCTCGATGCAGTCGCGCATTTGCTCGCGACAGGTCTGCATTAACAGCGGCATGTCATCCATCGTCAGCCCCTTCGTAGGAATCGGCGGCAACGAGCGAATCAGAATATCGCCACTGTTCCAGCTATTGAGCTTCATCTGCTTCACATAGGTGCTGACACACACCTGCACAATCGGCACGCCTGCGGCGATCGCCATCTGGAACGCGCCTTTCTTGAACGGCAGCAGGGTTTCACCGAAGTTGCGCGTGCCTTCCGGGAACACCCAGATCGAGGTGTCGGCATGCTGCAAGGTGTGGGTGGTGGTCAGCATCGAACGCCGCGCCTTGTGCGCATTGCCCCGGTCAATCAACACATTGCCCGCCAGCCAGAACAACTGTCCGAACAACGGCACCCACTTCAGGCTCTTCTTGCCGATACACACCGTGCGGTACGGCACCACGGTGCCGAACACAAATAGGTCGTAGTTGGATTGATGGTTGGCGATGATCACGCAACTGCTGGGCTTGTTACGCAGCGAGTCGACATCGGCCTTCACTCGCAGGCGCAATAGCCACATCGCCGGCACCGCATACAGGCGCGCGCAGTAACGGCTGTTGTCCGGATTGAACGGCCGACAGATCCCCAGCAGCACGCCCAGTACGCCCGCAATCATAAAATGCAGGCCCATCAACAACATGCGTAACAAAAAAAGCATCGACACGGACCATCGGGACAAAAGGTGGCGCAGTGTACGGATGTGCACTGTATTCGGCAATTGCCCCTATAGAGTCAGGAGATAGGCGATGTTTAAGCGCATGTTTCAACATGCTGTGACAGACACTGTTTAGAGCGGTTGTAGGCAATCCGGAATTCTTTGTAAGAAAAAGCCCGACTCAAGGTCGGGCTTCGATTCAGCAGGCGTAGGTTTGATTAACCCAAGTGCCCTTGGTCCTGAATGATCGCGTCATCCAGGGCTTCCAGCAGCGCCTTACGCACCTTCAGCTTGGTGTGCTTGTGGGCGTTCATATTGATCTTCTTCAACTGGCGAGCCGCTTCCAGTGCGGCTGCCTGCAACGCTTCCGGCGCCACCACCTTGTCCAGGAACCCGGCGCTCAACGCGTCCTGCGGGTTAAACATCTCGGCATTGATCACCGAACGGTGGAACGCCGACTTGCGCAGACGATCCCGCGCCAGCTCGATCCCGGCGTGGTGCATGGTCATGCCGATCATCACTTCATTCAGACCAATGCTGAACGGTCCGTCTACACCGATCCGGTAATCCGCCGACAACAGCAGGAATGCCCCCTTGGCCACCGCGTGCCCGGGGCACGCCACGATCACCGGGAACGGGTGCGACAACAGGCGGCGGGCGAGGGTCGAACCCGACGTCACCAGGCTCACCGCTTCTTTAGGGCCGGCGGTCATCACCTTCAAATCATAGCCACCGGACAAAATCCCCGGCGTGCCCGTGATGATCACCACCGCCCGATCCTTCTCGGCCTGATCCAGCGCTTGATTAAACGCACTGACCACTGCCGGCGAAATGGCATTCACCTTGCCGTTGCTCAGGGTCAGGGTCGCGATACCGTCTTCGAGGTGGTAGGCAATCAACTCACTCATGACGCGATTCCTTGTAATGCTTGTAATAGAAGGACAGACGGCAGACGTTACCCACCGCGCCCGCCCTGGTAAAGCGCCATGACTGACTACCCAGTCAGACTTTTCCCCCATGCCCGCCCGCAGGCGGCCTTCGGCAAGGCGCAGCAGCTACTATAGACAAGCGCCGCGAGTGCCCGAGAATGGCAGAATCGCCGTGGTGCGCATGGCGCCACAGAGGGCTGGAACGGCATAACCGCCTAAGCGCATGAAAATTCTGAAAAAAACCTTTGCCATCGGAAAAGCTTTCGACTACATTAGCGCGCCTCGACAGACTGAATCAGTTTGACGAGATACGGTGAAGTGTCCGAGTGGCTTAAGGAGCACGCCTGGAAAGTGTGTATACAAGAAATTGTATCGAGAGTTCGAATCTCTCCTTCACCGCCAAATTTGAAACGACTAAACCCCTGAAAACGTTAAAGTTTTCAGGGGTTTTGTGTTTTCAGAGGGGCAAAAAAGGCCCATATGGGAACATCTATGGGAATGCGGGCATCGTCCCAGTAAGCTTTGTCGCCGCTTAGTGCAGGTGTAGTGTCTTTTTGTGAGGCCGAATTTATACCGACGGAACGCTCTTGAATTCGAAGGCTTTTCCCGCGGCGTAGAAAATGCCGATGCTCAGCTGACAACCTGTCAAGGGAACCGCTTTTTAGTATCGAATCTGTGTCTAGAATACCTGCACGATCTTAATTAAGCGGAGAGCAAGTCATGGAGCCTGCCCATGTTTCAGCCATTATTTCAGCTATCGCGGGCATCACTGGGGTTCTACTCGGCAACGGTCTCGTCGCTTTTAAGGAACGGCGCGCGAACCATTCGAGAGAAATTCAAGAAACTACGTACCTGGGCGCTATCGTTGTTTCTCATTTGGACCGATTTGCCAGCGGATGTTGCGAGGTCGCCATGGACGATGGCACCGAGCAAGGTAAACCGGCAGGGGTGGGGGGTGAATATGTCACTGTTGCAAAACCGCCAGAGTTCAGGCCTTTAGATATCAACGTCAGTTGGAAGCTCCTGCCGAAAGACTTGATGTATTCGATTCTCAGACTTCCCGATGAGCAAGATCAGCTAAACGGGAACCTTGCTGGAATAAATGAATTCAATCCTGATCCACCAGATCATATCGAGTTCTTCCAAGCACGGCAGCGGGGATATGCTGTGCTAGGGCTCCACGCTTCTGATTTAGCGGAGAAACTTCGTTTATATGCTGGATTTCCGGCACCAGTTCTCGATCCCGGAGAGTGGAGTCGAGACAAGAGCATGAAAGAAGTAATTGAAGACATCGACGCGAAACGAGCTGCATACCAGCTCCGCCAAGCGGCTCGTAGCCAACTTTTCGATGCTGCCGATAACGAAAACGAATAGGTCTGCCTGCCTGGCCGATCTTGATCAGCTTATCCAGTATTCAGGCTCTGACTTCAACACCTTTGGGCAGGCCCGCGGCCTGCCTGCTGGAGTGCCCTTACGCGTCATAATTTAAGCGCTATCTGCAGCAAACCGATTACGTCCGGACCGTCTTCATTGATCCACATGCCGTAGTGCTGCCGGATCATGTTAGCGCTGGTGTGCCCCATCTGCTCCGCGATCCAGTCAACCGAAGCCACGCCGGTGGTGAGCAACTGGCTGGCGTAGGTGTGACGACACTGGCCAGGTCCACGATAACGAACGCCGGCCGCTTTCAAGTGCGCTTTGAAGAACCTGTCTCTCACGACAAAGTCGCTCACGTGCGGCAGGCCGCTCTTGGTGTTCAGGAATACAAAGTGCAGCTTGTGCTTGCGGACGGTTTTATTGTCCCGCTCGACGACGTCGACAGTGTCCACAGTCTTGAGCTGGTTGATGGCGTCCAGTTTGCGCAGTGCATCCCACGCTGGCTCAAGCAGACGCACCTTGCGCGTAGAGCGCCGGGTTTTCGTCACGCGGTAGGCACCGCGCACCTTGGACCGGCGGAAAGTCACTGTCCCCTGTTTCAGATCGACGTCCTCCCAGGCCAGCGCAATGGTCTCCGACACACGTGGGCCTGCCCAAATCATGAACTGCACCATCAGCAGCTCTTGGGTCCGGCTGGTGGGTGTTTCGAGGATCTGCTTGATTTCCGCCCTGGTGAATGGGTCGGGCGCCTCGGGATCGGGTAGGCGGACGAATAACCCCTCGGTTGGGTCGTGCGCGACCTTCTTACGGGTGCGGTACAACCGGAACACCTGGCGCACATTACTGATGATGTCGCGGATGGTCTTGTTCTTCAGCCGCTTCGACAGCGGCCCCTGAATCCATTCCTGCAGGTCCAGGTGGTCAATTTGATCGATCTGAACGTCACCCCAGCGCGGCCGCACATGAACCTCGGCCTTGTTCTTATATCCACGAAAAGAGGTAGCGGCCACGCTGTTGCTCTTGATCGTGAGCCAAAGGTCCAGGTAATGCCCGAATGTGTTCTCGGCCAGCTTGGTCGATTCGGGAAAATGCCGGCGGTAATCGAAGGTGCCGGCCTGGATTTCGTACTCAATCACTGTGACCAGGCGCTTTGCATGCTCCCGGTTTTCTGGTGTGTTACCGCCGGGCACCAGCTCCCGGCACAGCTCGCCATTGAAACGAAAATAGACCCGTACCGAATTGCCACGGGCCTCTACGCCATCTGCCATATGCGTCCCCACGCGATGTATCGAAAGATTCTTCCAACAGGAAGAAAAAAGGCCCGTCGCCGGGCCTGATGTATTGCGGGTTTAGTGTTGCCGATCACTGCTGGCGAAGTAACCAGAACAGGCTGGCACTTTTTCTAGGTGCCGGTGTGACCCCGGTTTGGGCCTCCTCTGCCCGGCGCTTGGCGTTGGCCGCCTGGCGCGCCTTGCTGCACTTCTGGTGGTTGCCGTGGGCGCGGGATCTGTTGCATTGGTCGCAGACACCCGTTAGGTCGAGGTTCCAGGGGAAGGATTTACCGTTGTTCACGGCTACACCCCCGGACGGCTTTGGAAAGCGAGCCAAATGTAGTGGCGACCTTTGGCGGTAACCTTGATCTTGCTGGTCTGCTTGTTCCAGTTAATCATGCGCAACTCGTCGAGAATGGTTGTCAGGGTGTGGCCTTGGTGCCAACCGGCCAACGCCTTTATGCAGCCCTGAGCCAACAGGCCACGGAAGTCTGTGTGTCCGAAGTTGGTGCCTTGGAAAGCGGCTTGCATTTGCTCATCGCTCACCAGATCGGTGATGGCGCGCACTTCTGGATCGCGTCGGTAGCATTTATGCGTCATGTATGATCCTCCTGAGCGATATCGGCCTCGGCCATCTCGCAGAAAAACGAACAAGCCGGGATTTTTTCGTTGCGCCGTACCGGACCGTCGCCCAGGTCGCGCAGGGAAAAACGCACGTTGGTGGCTCGATCACGGAAAAGGTATGAACCTTCGCCCAGCTCGTCCTGGACCTGGCACAACGCTTCGAACTGCTCCGGGAAGTCTTGCCGGATTGCACGGAAGTAGCCTTCACCGCCTTTCACGCAGCCGATGCAGTTGGCATTGTCGTAGCCCAATCGGTACATCAGCGGCAGCTCAATACCCGCCCGCAAAATCATTGCCTTGCAGTCCTCTTTGCCCAGGCCAGCGTCAATCAGAGGGGCAATAACAGGTCGATCCGGGTTTCTGTCGCGGAAGTCGTCTAAGCGATCTGCCTCCTCAGCGGTGTATCCAAAAACCATCATGTCTCCCGGCTGCTTCCAGCTATCGAGCAGTCGACGTTTCAGCAGCTTGGTGCAGGGCGCACCGTTTCGGCCCTTCATGAACCGTTCGCGACGGAAAACCTGAATAATGTCAGCCCCGTATTTCTCGTCCCGAAGCTGGACGACCTCCTGACCGAACCACTTCTGGCAGTCCAGCAAAAAGCGGCGGTTGTCTTGATGTTCATTGGCTAAAAAAGCGTTGATGACGTGCACGTCGTGCGTTGCGCCGTATTGAGTCAGCGCCAGTTTGGTAGCCACGGCCGACGCTGCCCCGCAGCTGAACTGGCAGATGATGCGCGGGTTATTCATCTGAGTTCTCCAAACAGCGATAGGCGATTCAACTGGCAATGGCACTGGGGGTTCATCCATATGCATTCAGTTCGGGTTGCGGAGCCGCGCCCGGCACTGATACGAGCGGAAGTACCGTAACTAGCCCAGCCTGGTAGCAGTTCGGAATACAGGTCGCTTGGGTAACCAGACAGAACCACCATGCCTTCTAGCTCGAGCAGAACTGCCAGCAATTCCCGATGGGCCGCGTCATCCATTTCGTGCTTGTAGTACCTGCCGCTAGATGCACCCTTGTATCTGGTGTCGTGCACGTAGGGCGGGTCAACGTAGTGCAGGGTCTGCGGCCCGTCGTGCGCCTTAACAACCTCGATCGCCGGCCTGTTCTCGATCAACACTCCACTCAGCCGCTGGCCAACCTCTGCAAGTTGATCGGGGTAGCCCGCCCATAGTGACTGGGCTGTGCCGTATTGGCGTTTGGTGTCAATACGAAAACCCGTGACTCCCTTGGTCGCGCCGGCAGAGCCAAAGCCCATCTGAGCCCTGATGATCGTTCGGCGGGCGCGTTCTATCGGATCGGTGCAAGGCTCCCACGACAACTCAAATTCTTCCCGCGAATAAGGTGTGAACACTAGGCGTTCAACAAGTCCTGATCGGGAATTTTGATCCTGTAGCACTCGGAAGAGGTTCACGATATCGCCGTCCAGGTCGTTGTAGACCTCGGCATATGATCGGACCTTCTGCATCAGCACGCCGGCGGCGCCACCGAATGACTCGACGTAGCAAGTGTGCTGTGGGAAGTGTTGCAGCACCCACGGTGCGAGCCGGAACTTCGCACCGTGGTAACGGATGACCGGTGATGTAATCGTCATTGGTTACCCCCCCCTCACATCCGAAACGATTGATGAATGCGAGCCGGCTGAGCCGTATGTTCTGCAGGTTTCGCCACGGCGCCCTGAGTCTCGCAAACGAACCGGTGCCGCTCCCGGTTGGGCGCAGTCAGTGCCTTGGTCAGGCCTGGCACGGCGGCGGCGCATTGTTCGTTGGCGTAAGGGCCGCTCCAGCTATTAGCCTTCACCACCTGGCAATCTGTGCGGGTCGCATCCGCGCACAAGTAAAGCAGCAGGAAAACAGTCATGATCGTTGCCCCAGCTTCGCCACGCGTGCGGACTCGTATTGGCTTGCCAGTATCTCTACCGCGCCGTCAATCCACCCACAGGATGGTTTCCCAGCCGCCACGTTGGCCAGGTGCTCGGCTTCATTGATTTGAAAGCCCAGGTGAAAGTACGCGGTGCCGTCGAGTTCAAGCTTGACCCCGCCGCTCATGAGCAAGTGGCCTGTGTTTACCCCCAACCGCTGCCAATACTCATGGGAGCTGAGCCTTTTTGGGCAATGCTCTGCCCACAAGGCAACCAGGCGTTCATGCTCAGCCCGAACTGCTGCGCGATCTTCCTTCGACATGCCTTTGGCAAGCTTGGCGGTGCTGCGCAGTGAGCGATAGCCATAGTCATCAGGGCGGCACCAGTGCGCATCCAGCTCAGCACCGCCTGTAAGTTTCACACCACCAGCAAAGTGAGAAGTGATATCTCGCATCGGTGCAACTTTTCCGCCGAACATTGAGCCAAGCACAGCCGTTTGGGCGATCAGGATGTCCTTCTGTGCGTAAAACTCGCGAACGATGGCAACTGTTGCGGGCTCGCTGGACTTGTAGAAAAAATCGGACATGGTCACTGCCCTCCCATGAGCATTCGTGTCAGCGCGTTGGGCTGGCCATCTGGTGTCAACTTGCTCAGCGGCTGCTTGGTAGTGCGGCCATTGGCGCTACGCAAGGTGGCGACGTTGCCGTCGATTGCCTGGATGACGGCTTTTCGCGCGCTGAAACGGTAGCTGCGACCGCCACCACTGATTGCGACGTAGCTGACCTTATCGCCGACGGCGAGTGGGGTTGTGGTAGCCTCTGCGGTGCTGCTTTGGGGGTGATTCACTTGCATGGTGCGTCTCCTTTGGGTGGTAGGTGTCGGGGAGTTGGCGCTCCTCGACACCATCTTTCAGGCCGGGTTGGCCTGGTCTTGCTGAATGATCGTTATGACTTCGTCCCGGTCTTTCGCATAAGCGAAGGGCAGTTCGCCCCCTGGCCGAGTGACGGGGTAGCGCGACTCTGGTAACCGGCACAACGCGACGGTGTAGCCGCTGTCGGTCACCCAGCAGTTCTGCTGGAGTTGCCCGTCTCTATTGCGCTTCGGCGCCCATTTCATGCCCATGTCCCTATCAGTTCTTCCCAGATGGCATCGCCATCGGGGAGGTACGTATGCACCTCTTGCTCTGGCGAGTAGTCCAGTTGAAGCACCGCCAGGCAGTCGTCGAACAGTGCGGTGTCGAGGCCGCGCAGGCTGGTGAGCACGAAGGGGTAGTCGTGGCCGTTGTAGAGCCCGAGTAGAAACCGGCCAATCACGGCGCTTTGGCCTGTATCACGCCGGGCGACAGGGATCAGGCGGTTCAGTGCCTCAATACCGGCCTTGCGGATGGCGGGGCGCTTGGCTTCAAACTCTTGCAACTGCTTAAACCAGTTGGGCTGTTGGGTTTGGGCAGGCGTATTCATGCGGATTCTCCTTTCGAAGGCCGGATCAATAAGGAATGGTGTCGAGGAAAGCGATGTCGTGAACCACCTTCCTGGCATCAAGCTGGACGTCCTGCGGGATCGCGAGAAGAGAGCAAAGCAGGTCGAGCAGAGCGAGCATTTGCGCGCAGTTGAGTGCGGTGCGCGCGTTCAGGCGTGGTCCGTATTTGTGCATTAGCTGCCCCTGGTAACCGGGCAAAAAAACTTTGATGGTGCTGGAAATCCAGTCTTCTGCCTGAGCCACCTTGATACCGAATGCACTTGCCTCGTTTGCGTTGAGGTCGCCGATAGCCTCGGGCCGAATTCTGGGCGTATGGGCGTCGGCACCTGAAAGATCGACCACAACCATTCGACTGCGGACCGCCTCACTGCACTCCAACGGTTGGTTTGCAGTGATCACGAGAGCACCCTTGAAGGTCACGCGCTGGGTCCGATCACCTCCCTCCTGGCTGATGACGTCGCCGGAGCTATAGAGCGGCTTCAGTTCATCCCAATCGAAGGGTTGTTCTGGCTCATCGTGGTGTTCGCAAATGACGATCGGCCCTTCTGCGTTGGCGTAGATGCGAGCCCGTGCGGCCTGGGTAGCGTGAGCCAGCGAATGTGCATAAGGGGTTTGGCCGTTCAACTTTTGCAGGTACTCCAGCATCAGCGACTTACCGCTGCCGGCGGCGCCGTTGATCTGAAGGAACGGGAAGCTGTTCTGGTCTTCACGGATACGGGCGGCATGCGCAGCCCCCATCCACCAGGCCAAAGCAACTACCCCTCTGGCGCCGAAGTAGGCGACAAAATCATTGAAGCGAATAGCCGATTTGAGTTCGTTTTGCATGGTGTTGCTCCTGTTTTTGCGGTGGTTACACGCCCTGGAATACCCAGCAGCGAATGGTTTTACTGGCGTTGAATGCGTCGACCTGGCGCGCTGAATTGACGGGCTTGTTCGACTCCAGAAACTTGGGTGACTTGCTGGTCTTGAGCAGGCGCTTCAGATCGCTCAGCGGGGGAACCTGCTGCCGCTTGTTGGCAGCCATCTCCACGAACTCATTCAGGTTCACGGCGATAAGGCCATCGCGCCGCGCATGGTTGAGCGCGCCTTTCTCGTCCATGCCATTGAGGAAGTCGTACAGGTCCCAAAACTCGCGCACGGTCGGGTGGTCGGCGTTGATCGCCTGCTGCCGCTCCAAGGCCATACGGCTGATTTCGGCGTGTGCAAGGGCTTTGCGACGCTCGCCGAGGGGAACGACCCCGGCGAGTGCATCCACCAGGCTGCGCAGTTGGGCGTGGTTTTTGGCTATACGCACAGTGCGCACGCCAGGCTGGGCCAGCAGCTCCTGCTCGTAGCCGGAGGTGTTTTCCTCCATCAGCCGCATGGTTTCGGTTTCGCGTTCCAGTGCCTTGACCAGGAAGCCGCTGATGCTGTCCATCGGCATACGCTCCAGCTGTTCGGCGTACTGCTTGGTTTCCGGGGTGTGGTGCTCGCGTGTCAGATGCACATGGCAGATACGCTGCAGGATCGGTTCCGAAGCGTTCACCGGGTTGTTCTGAGCTATCAGCAGGGCGGCCCGGAATGGCGGTTCGTGAGTGTCGTTGCCGTTGTTTTTCACGCCCGTGGAGCGAACGCTGCGGCCGTTGTAGGCGGTTTTCAGTTCGTCCCAGTCAAAGTGTTTAACCGGCTGGCCCTCCTTTTGCTCACGCTCCGACTCGATCAGCACGACCGGCAGGTTGCTGACCTGCGAAAAGTTGCGCGCACGGCTTGCGGCCGTCGCTTTGGACGGGTCGAAGCCTTCGTAATCAGTCCGCCCGACCGACTTCCACAGCAGCTCCACCAGGGTGGTCTTGCCCGAGCCGGCTTCACCCACCAGCTCTAGGAACATCAGTGACTTGTGGATCTGGCGGATTTGCTCTGCGTGCAATGCACCCAGCCACCAGGCCAGTACCACAAGGCCCTGTACGCCAAAGCAGCGCCAGTAAATGTCGAACCAACCTTCGTTGTAGGCATTGAGGTCGGTGTTGATGTGCAACACCGGCGACTGGCTCTGTGACTTGATGCTCAGTTTGCCGAGGTCAAAAAAGTCTTCTTTGTTGCGCACCTGGACCTTGCCGCCGTGAAAAGCAAGATCGTTGAAGACGTAGGCTCCATGGTCGCGGCTGTAGCCGATCCATTCGATGGTGTTGACGGTTTTCAGGCAATCGAGCTGCGGCGCCAGGATCCGTTTCAACTGCTGGGCGCTACCCTCGAACATCGCGCCGTTGGAGACGTTGAGCAGGCGATTGGCGAACTCAGGCGCCGAAGTGAGCTGCTTGGCAGTGAATGTGCTTTTGATGGCCGGCCCTTGCGGGCGCTCAATACGGAAGTAGTACCAGGCCTCATCTGTGAGGTCGTTGCGCATGTAATACAGCGCCTGGAAATTGCAGTTGGCGATGCTGGTCACCGAGCCAGATTGGCGCAGTGCCTTGTAGCGCTTTTGGTCGTCGTTGAGCAGTTGGTCCTCATGGCGGTCTGAACTCTCCAGATCGGCCATGGCACGGTCGTACCGCTCAAGGTCCAGCCGAAACCAGTAAAGGCGCTTGCGGAAGGTGAAGTTGAATTCCTTGCGCTCGTCGCGCAGGTAAATGAGGAACCCCTTTTCTTCAGCCGAGTCAGCCAGCAGCAAATCGCCGTGGTGACGGGCTTCGTCCAGATCCTGTTCGATCCGCTCGGCACGCTTGTCGTCGCCCTCGATCGGCTTCCACCGTAGGTGCAGGTCGTTCCAATCAACCTTTTTTCCATTGGGCTGTGGGATCACCGCAGCCTTGCAGGTGAAGCCCAGCTCGCGCGCTTCCTTCGCCCAACGGCGCATGTTGGCCTTGGCGACAGGCTCGTTATCCAATGCCCACACAAGTACCGGCAAGCGCCTGTCGGCATCGTGGCGCAGCTTGGCCAGAGCCTTGAGTGAGTCGATGGGGCAGGGCGCGCTGGACATCATCGACACGGCTGGCACGTCGTTGTGCACCAGTGCAATGGAGTCGAAAATTCCCTCTACTATGAACAGCTCGTCGACTTCCAGCAGGTCGACGCTCGGCGGGCACCACCAGACGCCTTTGTAGCCGGACAAACCATCGCCGGTGGGGCGGAAGCGCGCTTTCATCTTGCCGAAGCGATCTGGCCGATCGATCAGCCGTTCCCAGTACCCACCCTTTTCCAGGGCGAAACGTACTGTGGCGCTGCCGATGTTTAGCCGGCCATCCCAGTAGTTGTCCTGGGTGAACCAACCGGCAATCAGCTCAAATTTGAAGCCCCGTGCAAATTCAAGGTATGCGCGTGCCGTGGCCTGGGGGTTGTCTTGCGTCGACGGGGCGGTCTTGCTCCAGTCGTTGAACAAGTCGTCGTAAACGTCCTTCACATGGA
Source organism: Pseudomonas sp. GP01-A4 (assembly GCF_058780865.1). Taxonomy (NCBI): domain Bacteria; kingdom Pseudomonadati; phylum Pseudomonadota; class Gammaproteobacteria; order Pseudomonadales; family Pseudomonadaceae; genus Pseudomonas; species Pseudomonas sp. GP01-A4. Next base: position 109,308 of record NZ_JBYSWF010000002.1, on the reverse strand, counting down.
CGCGGTGGTCGCACTTTTCCGGCCGTCCGCAGATCAGTGTCCAGGGCGAGTCGTAGAAGGTGTAGAGGGTCTTCTGGCCACAGGCAGGGCAAACACCCTTACGCATATATTCGGTGCCGCGCATGTGCTTGAGCTGGTAATCCCGCTCAATGCGTTGGATGACGTCGGCGCGCAGCCTTTCTTTCATTTCCATCGTGGCTTACTTCGCTTCGTCGAGACTGTGTTTAAGGGCGCCCATCAGGCTTTTTCTTGCTGCCAACCCGGGGAAGGCCACCAGCAATGAGCCGTGCCGCAAACCCTCGGGGATCATGCGAAACCGATCGTCATACCAGTGCTCGTTGAGCTGCGCCGAGTACTGCGCGCGCAGGTCCTGTAGCAGGGCCTCTGCCTGGTCGCGGGGCAGTTTTGCGGTGATGGCGATGTCGATTTCCATGGTCCACCTCGGATTGCGGGCAAAGCTCACCCAAACCCATTGGGAATGGGGCAGGGCGGGGGGTTAAAAGGAAGCGTTACTGAGGGTGTGGCTTGTGTACGGCGTTGCGCTGGTCGAGCATTTTTTGCGGCAGAAAGCGAGCCGGAACTGGGAAGCGTTGATCTGCGAGAACGTCCACCAGGTGTACACGGGTGCTGTCAGCCCCGGTGGCCCAGTCGACGCCGATCCAACGACGCTTTTTGATCATTTGCAGTTCAGTCCAGGCGTTGTGAACAAGCTTTGGCGCCATGAACACCGGAACTTCCAACGCAAGTGTCAGGTGGCGAATGCAGCGATCGAACAGCAAATCGGAATCCACCAGGTGTTCAGCCTCGTGGCGTTGCAGGTAAGCGAAAGCAGCTTGTTGCATGCTGCTGCGGTAGTCATGAGTCTGTTGATCGAGGTTCATCACGCGCGCTCCATTTCCAGTTGGTCCAGCAGATCGGGTTGATCGTTTTTCGACTTGAGGTTCTGACGTGCAAGTAGCCGAACCTTTGTGGGAGCCGTGGGCAAAACCGTCAGGGGCCGCTCAATGCCGGACGGGCTGAGCTGATATTCCCAAACCAACGACCCGGAGAAGGTGGCACCGCACAGCAAGTTGGTGCATTCCGAGTACATCGAGCGGAAGCAAGGCGTCTGCCCCTCGGAGGTACGGATGCGCATAGAACTGTTGCAGCAAGGGCAGACGAGTTTGTAAGTACTCACTAGACAGCTCCCTGGCTGTAAAGCTGGATAGTCGCGAACACCTCGGCGTAACGAGCCGACATGTAGGTGACCAGGGCGGCGATGATTGCGTCGGCCTCGCGCTTTTCGATGACTCCGTCATCCAGGGCCGCAGACATGATCTGGTCAACCCTGCCGCGCTTGGCCGAGGCTTTGAGCGAACGGGTGTACAGCTCAACGTTGTCCAGGGTTTCCGGGAGGCTCAGCGGTACGAACATGCCGCCGTACATTGAGGCGATGTAGTCCGGTAGGAAGGTGGTACCGGCAACCTTCTCCAGGCGGTGAATATGCTCGTCGGTCAGCGGGCGACTACCTGCATTTTCGTAGGCCTGGTTGTCGAACTTCTTAATCGGCATGCCGAGGTCTGCCGAGGCGTACGACCGACCGCCAGGGTAGGCACCGATCACGGCCATGACGACGCTTTTTCTGCTGTCTAGAACTGGGCGTTTCATCTTCTGGTATCCCCTTGGAGCCAGAGGCCCTAGTTTGTAATCACGCCGTCTTTGATCCCGAGCAATACCGCCGCCCGGTGTGCTTCGCCACGACGACCTTTCTTGCGGCCGTTAAGCAGGTCACTGACCAAATTTCTGTTCAACTCATATGTACGGCAGAACTCGGCAATGCTGACGCCCTTGCGGTCAAGAGCTGCGCGGGCTTGCTCGGGTGTCAGAGGGGCGGGCATAGTGTTCATGTGTGTTCGTTCGTGTTTGTGTGAGGGCATTTTTGAACAGAAAAATATACAAGTCAATAAGGGTTGCTCATAAAAATGTACATTTCTGATGGGGTGGGCGATCGCCTAAAAGAAGAGCGCGACCGTTTGGGCCTTAGTCAGACTGATTTCGGGGCGTTCGGAGGTGTCAGCCGAGGGACACAGAAGGCTTACGAACAGGGCGCTAATTCGCCCGATTTGCGATACCTGGCGGCTCTTGAGAGAGCGGGTGTGGACATTCAGTACGTGCTGACAGGCGCGAAGACCTTGCTGTCGAAAGATGGGATTGACAGTGCTGAGTCTCGAATTCTAGAAAACTACCGATCCCTATCGGAGGGCGATAAAGCATCCGTCCAGAGGCTGACGAGCGCTTTAGCAATCTCTACTACTACTTAAACTTTTGTCTCGTTCTAGGTCTGCGGCGGCCAATCGGCCTTAGTTCCTGTGGACTGCACTGACTTATTTCTCTGCCCAAAGTGTTCGTTGCCTTTTTTGCATGGCGGGGGTGGTGGCACACCAAAACATGCTGAGAATCGCTCGTTCGCCGGGTGTTTTCGACGGCACTACCGATAGTGCCGGGCGCCCGTTACGTGTTGTAAAGGGAGTAGAACATGTTGGTGAACAGCGATGCAGAGACCAATCAAACCGCAAGCGGTGAAGAACAGCGTTTTACACACGCGGAGCTTCACTTGGTGAAGGTGTTCAGGCAGTTGAGCGAGGAACACCGGAACGACGTGCTGCGCTTTATTGATGCACTCTTGAACGCTCAGTAGGAGGGGAAGCCCGGTTCGCCGGGCTTTTTAAAGAGGCTGATGCTGCCAGTATGAGGCTTGCGCTATTGCCGAATTAGTGATTGCCAAATAGCCTATGTGCTTTGGCAACACCAAAGATCCGACGGTCTCAAGGAATGATCCATAGAGGGAATGCTGTGAAAACTGACGTACTGATGGGCGCCTTCACCGGCCTGATGCTGTTTGCACTCTCCACAAACGCCCTGGCAGAACCCTGCGACGATGTTCTCGCTGCGCTCCAGCAGGAACGCCACCTTTCCCAGGTCAAGCAAACTGAGGGCAAACAAACCACCGAGTATCGTGACGGTCCGAATATCGCGCTGTCGCTCAGTTGTGCCTTGGGTGCTCCCAACGTTGCTGTTACTTGGGATGGCCCAGCCCCTGATCAAGCGTTTTATGACCTTGTCGGCCGTACTGGCGGCCTGGTATCAAAACGCTCCGCTGCCGAAGTGGTGAAGGCGTCCAAGCAATGCCGCCAACAGGCACTGAAAGACGATAGCGAGATTGCGACCGTCGAGCAAAAAGGACTGGCCATCGAATGCCAGGCCTTTGCCCGTGACGGTGGTGGCACGACCATTACCGTGTTCGCCGAGTAACCTTCCTACACCTTGGCCCCGCCGTCCGCAGGGCCTCCCGTTTCAGCCTTCGTCGCCTGAAGCCGCTTCCACTCCCGATCCACAGCCCGCTTGGCCGTGTTCTTGTTGGCGTACAGCCACAGCAGACGCCGAGGCTTATCCTGGTCCCCGGCCGTCATAGTTTTCTCTTTCCCGGTTTTGTCATCCCGGTAGTAGGCGATGATCCCGGTGTAATCCAGTTTGTTCTCCACCGCCAGGTCATCGACGGTGTCTTCCGGCAACTTGCTTTCCAGCTCCAGGCTCATGGTGTAGCCGTTGTCCGGGCTGAGGTTGTGTTGCACGTTGCCGCCGTACCAGATGATTTCGTCGATTTCAGCCTTCACGCCTTGCAGCGTGTAGGTCAGCTCCGGGATCAGATCGGGACGGCCCACCGCCAGGGTGTAGCTGAGGGTCGCGCTGCCACGGCGCAGGCGGTTGAATTCCGCCCGGGCAGCACGAAGGGCAGACTGCTTGTCGCTGTAGGTGTGGCGCAGGTCTTTGAGGTTTTCGCCGCCGCCGGCAATGGCTTCCTGCTTCTTGGCGCTGTTCACGTCGTAGAAGTAGGCACGCACACCGTCGTAGCTGTCGCGGTCAGCCAACAGGTAGCGGTGCTGGTCGCCGTCGGCGCGGGTGAGGGTGATGTGGGGCAGGTCCAGGCCGCTGGCGGTCTTGCCACCACCGGCTGGCATGCACAGCAGGCATCCCGCTTTGACGCTGGCCACCGCGTCGAACTCTTCACCCAGGCGGCTGATCAGGTTGGCGTCAGATTCGTTCGCCTGATCGAGCTGCAGGATGGGCAGACCGTCGAGCGCACCGGCAATGGTGGCGGTGAGGCCGTTGCCTATTGCGATATCGCCCAAGACGTCGCCGAGGGTGGTATTGCTCCAGCTGCGCTCGCGTTTGGTTTTGAGGGCCTTGCGTAGATCTGCCGAGCGAGCGCGGATGCTCAGCATATCCGGCGCACCACTGTGTTCGATCTCGTCGACGGTGTAGGTGCCTTTGTCGACCAAGCCGGTGTCACTCCAGCCCAGCCATAACCGCACCACCGCACCCTTGGGGGGAATCGACAGCAATCCATCGTGGTCGCTGAGGGTGATGCTGAGCTGATCGGCTTCGATGCCGCGGTTGTCGGTCAATTCAAGGCTCATCAACCGCGGGCTGATGAGTTGGGCGATGTCGTTGCCGTCGACGGTCACGCGAAAAGCCGGTACCGGATACGCCGCATCGCGTTTGTAGCGGTCGACCGTGTCTTTCAGAAACCCGGTCACACGGGAAAGGGCGGCGTCGATCATAGCAACCTGCGCAGGATATTCACGCCGACGGCGGTACCGGCGCCCAGTAGGTCGATCCGGTCATCATCGATACGTTTGAGGGACAGGCTGAATTCAATGCGCCGAGGCGTGCCGTCGCTAAAGAAAATAGTCTTGGTTTCGCTCAGACTTTCGATCACCCATAGGCCGTAAATGCGGCCGCTGCCTTCGACCATAGGCCAGGCCTTGCCGGTGTTAGCCATCAATCGAATGGCGTCCAGGCTGAGGCCGCTGCCCGCCAGCTCAGGCAGGATCACACCTGGCAGCGTGATGGTGTCGTCGCCACGCCCAAGGAACTGCCGCGCGGGTACGGCACCGATCCGATTGTTGCTGGCGTGACGCCATTCGGTTTGGCGCTGCAGTTCCTGATAGGCGGCGGTTGAGAGGCTGAACACGAACATGCCGAGGGCGAGCATCATGCGGGGTTACTCCAGGTCTGACAGTTTGCTGCGTGTACGGGCGTTTTTTTCGCTCTCAACACGGGCCAGTTCCGCACGCACGGCCCGCGCAATTGCCATGGCATCCATACCCTGACTGGGATGGATGTTTATTTCGTACTGATCGTGGCTGTCGTAAGTGGGGCTGCTCATCGCGCTGATGGGCGGGCGGTCATCAATTGCCAGCGCCGTTCCGCTCATCGTGCCCAGGGTCATTGCGCCGGCGGCAGTGAGTTGTTTGCTGAACTTGCTCAGTGCGGTGAGTGGCCCCCCTTCACCGTTTTCGAGCCCCTGTGTCAGTCCCGCCATGGTGAAGCCGCCCAGCTCCGCAAACACCCGCGATGGGCTGTGTATACCGAGCTTTTCCTTGAACCACCCAATGGTCGAGTCTCCGATCGATACGATGGTGTCTTTCACCAAGCCCATGCCGGATATCAAGCCGTTCACCAACCCATTGACGATCATGCTGCCGAACTCGGTGAACCGTGACGGCAGCTCAATACCCAGATAGCTCAGTACCCCGGCGAAGGCTTGGTACACGAGCCCCAACGGACTGAAGTTCACCAGCGTGGCGATGATGCCGCCGATGCCGCCATCGAATCCGGCCTTGATCTCCGTCCAGGCGTTGCTGAAATATAGCTTCACTGCGTCCCAGTTCCGGTAGATCAAGTAGGCGCCGCCGGCAATTGCGGCGACAACGGCGGCGATGATCAGAACGATCGGATTAGCCGCAAGGCCCCACAGGGCAATGCCTACCATCCGAATTGCTGTCAGCAGCGCGCCGCCCATGGTCCCGGCCAGCAAGCGAATGCCCTGCATTAGCATCGGGAACGCGTTTTTGGCGAGGCCAACCAATGTCGGGAACAGCCGCTGGGCGACGGCAACCACCCCGGCGCTCTTGAGGCCGAACAAGCCCATGCCGTAGCTGACCACGGCAAAGGGTCCGATCAAGCTGGCCAGGGTCAAGGCTAGCGCACCGAAGACACCCGCCAGCACGCCGACCACCATCAGGGTTTTCGTCATGGCAGCGGCGGCTGCAGGGTTCTCCTTCATCCATGCGGTGACGCCCTTGATCGCTGCGGTGATGCTTTTCAGCGCCTCGACGTAGGTGGGCAGAATCGCGTCGCTCATTTCCCGGTAGGCATTGGCTTTTTGTGCGAGCAGTTCCAGCTCAGCACCCTGAGCGGTGTTCATGCCTTTGTCGTAGAGCTGGTCGATGCCGTCGGCACCGGCATTGAGCTTGGCATTTTTGTGGATCTGCTCACGCTGCAAGTACATCTGCGCGAACAGGTTGGAGGCGGTTCGGTTGGAGAAAATGCTGCCTATGCTATCCAGCACCTGCTTCTTGTCCGTGATGCCTTTGGCGGCCAGCTGCGGCAGCAGGATTTTCTCCATCCACTCGAACTGGTTCTCACGAAACAGCTCACTGCCCTTGATCGCACCGACGTCGAGGAAAGCAATTTGCCCAGCCTTGTCATGCTTGACCTTGGCCGGGTCGACCAGGCCCAGTTGTTCTAGATTGTTCGCCGCACGTTTGGTGGTCTTGCCCTGGTAGATGTTGGAATAGGCGCTCATCATCGCTGTACCCACACGATGGCCACCCATTTCCTGCACCAGCGGTTCCATCTGGTAGTAGAACGCTTCGTCCTTGATGCCCTTGGCCGCTACACCGCCGGTCTTGATCACGTTCAGCCATTCATTCGGCCCAACACGGCCACCGGTGGCGGTAAGGATGCGCTGCACGATATCGGCTTGATTGATGAACGCTTCTTTACTGGCCAGGCCACCGCGCAGCTCAATCACCTTGAGCATATCCATGAACTTGCGTTCGTTCTCAGAGCCTTCTTCCTCACCGTACATCGCGTGGTTGGCAAACTTCATTTTCGCCAATTTGGGAGCAACCATTTCCGCTTCATGCTCGTCGGCAAACACCGTCATTGCATCCCGAACCAACGTTAGGTTTTCCGTCACGCTGGTGCCGTAGGTTTTCATGCGCTTGGCAAACTCAATCGCTTTGCCGGTGTCTTCCTTGCCCAGGCCCAGGGCGGCAACACGGTTTTCTTCAAGCGCGAACTGTTTACCCTCTTGTAGAGGCGCGTAAAGGCCATGGCCGATGGCGTATCCCGTGCCCATACCGGCGGCGCCTGCCATAGCAGCGTTGCCGGCGAACTGCTTGCGCCCGCTGTATGTGCTGTCGAGGCGTGCCCGGGTTTTTGCTGCGCGTTCCTGATTGGCGTTCAGGGCTCGCAGACGGCGCCCCTGCTCAGCAATGCTGTTGTTGGTGGCGCTAATCTGCTCACGTAACTGACGTTCGTGGGTGCTAAGATTTTTGGTGCTGATACCTGCATCGGAAAGCTTGGACCGCAGCCCCTGGAGCTGTATGCCTTGCTGTAGGTGTTCTTGTTTTAGGCGTTGGGCTTCGCGCACAGCTGCGCGAAAGTCCTTGGTCATTGCTCTGGTCGGGGCGCCGGTCGCGGCGAATTGCTGGCTGAGGGCTTTAACTCGTTCGCGGGCGGCGTCCAGAGATTGCTTGGTTTCGTCGGCGGCAGTTTTTTGGGAGCGCCAGGCGCTCACATCTTTCTGCTGGGTGTTGAGTTCTTTCAGGCGGTCACGAGCGGCCTTGAGTGCGCGGGCCGTTTCGGTGCTGCCCCCGGTGATTTTCTTCAACGGGCCGGTTGCTTTGTCGATGGCGTCAAGCAACACCCGCAGTTTTAAATCATTTGCCATCGACGCTGCTCCGAATACGCGCCCGTTCGCGCCAGTCCATCAGTTCCTGCAGGCCCAGCTGATCCATGTCACCCGGCGCCCAGTGAAAAACCACGGCCAGATCGGCCATGGCGTCTTCTACGCAACGAGGGATGCATCCGTCTTCAGTTGCTTCTGCAACAAAAAACCAGACACCTTGTTGCCGAGGATGAACAGGTCGGCAGGGTCCATGCCGGCAAGCTCGACGGCCGTAAGGGTCGGGGTGCTGATGCGCGGCAGCACTTTGAGGAGGCTAGCAACGTCCATGTTCAGCAACTCGGCCAAGCTAACGCCGCGCAGTTCGCCCGAGTTTGGCTTGCGCAGGCTAATGCTGTCGATGGTGGTTGTGCCACGACGGATCGGTGTATCGAGGATAACGGTGTTGTCGTCGACCAATGGTTTAACGTCAGTCTGTGCGGTAGCTGCGGTGTCCATGAGTAAAGCTCCTAGTGATGGGCAAACGGTTATGGCGCGGTGGGGCTATCAAAAGCCGAGGGCGTTACGCTGTTTCTCCAGCATGTCAACACCGTCAACCTTCTCGATGAAGTTGAGCAGGTCGACTTCGATGATCTCTTCGTTGTCGACGGTCAACTTGTAGTAGGTGCAGCTTGTTTTGATGGTGTGCTCAGTGTCCTCGCCTGGCTTTGCTTCGCCCATTTCAATGGACTCATGACGCCCACGGACGACAATTTCTACGGCGCTGACTTCTCCCGTATCGTCCTGCTCAAAGGCACCTGCAAAGCGCAAGGCCACACCGGACGCGTTGGCCATACCGAACTGTTTCAGGCTGATCAGATCCAGGCCACCTGTCTTCCATTCGAACTGGATACCGTCGTCGGAAAAGCCAAGGTCAGCCTTGACCGGGCCATTCATGCCACCGCCGCGATAGGCTTCCATCTTGCGGCCGAGCACGGGCAGGGTGATGGACTTCACCACCCCCCTGTAGATGTTGGCGTCGTTGAACAACATGAGGTTCTTGAGTTTGCGTGGCATAGCCATGGCGGTCTTCTCCGGGTATTTGGCAACGGGTCAACTCCCCTCGCGGGGAGCCCCGGTTTAGCCGTTGATCTGGCTGGCGAACTGCATCAGGTAGCGGTCGGTGATGCGCTGGCGCAGGGTGAGGTCTTCCAGCGGCGGCACAGGCGTGTAGTCGTAATCGATCGTCAGCTTGCCGGCCTTCAGGGTGTCCTTGTCGTTGATATCTTCCGGGTACCAGGCGCTGCCGCCGATCAGGTAGCCCTGGGCGATCAGCTCGCGAAACTTGGCGTTGATGCCTTCAAGGATGTCCCGCACCAGGGAGGCGTGCATGGGCTTGTCCACAGCCCACATGTGCGCCTCGGCCATGGTATCGGCGAGGATCTGCGCGGTACGGGTGTAGTTTTCGAAGGCGAACAGCGGATCGTCGCTGCAGGTTCGGCTACCCCAGAAGCGGAAGCCGCCCTCGTTGATCAGGGTCGTGACCTCGTTGCTATTGAGGTAGTTGGCATCGGTAGCCGGGTTTTGCAGATCCCAGAACACGTCGGCGCTGATACCGGTCACGCCGTTGACGGCAACGTTGGAGAGAGTCTTGTGCCAGCCGGTTTCCTGATCGATCTTCGCCCGCAGGCCCAGGGCGCGTGCAACTGCCGAGGCGGTAACGGTCTTGCTGGTGACGGTGTCCCAATTGAGGAAGTCTGGCCAGATCACCATGGCTTCGCGGGCGCCGAAATTTTCGCGGTAAGCGACCACCTCTTCCTTGGTTTTGCAGTTCCAGGCGCTGACGTACGCGAAGGCGCGCAGGTCTTGGGCAACCGACACCAAAGCCGTAGCCACCTGCAAACTGTCGAGGCCTGGTACGCCAAGGATGCGCGGCGTCATGCCCACGCGGGCCTTGGCGGCGAGCAGAGCTTTCATGCCGGTGTATTTGCCGTCGGCCGTGGTGGTGCCGATCAGGGCGCTGGTGGTGGTCGCTTCGTCAGCGCCTTCCTTGACCCGCACCACGATTGTGTATGGCTTGGTCTGATCGGCAATTGCCTGCAGGCTGGACGCAAGGGTCCCCTTCACACCGGCTTTGCCGATGGCGGCTTGAACGCTGGTCAGAAGGACAGGTGTGTCCAGCGGGAACATAAGTGGGTCTGCATCCTCAGCCGTGCATACCAGGCCGATGACTGCGGTGGGGATGGTGCGAATGGGGCGGGTGCCGTCGTTGAGTTCGATGACCCGCACGCCGTGGAGATAGTCTGAACCGGCCATGGGTGGTTGCCTGCGCTGTGATGGAATGACAGTGCACAGGCTGCCGCGCGCGCGCCGGTTGGGCGAGCGCGGGGGCTTGTAGGGAGAGGCATTACAGGTTCTTGCGACTACTGTGACTGATCGGCGATCCATGCCGGTGGGGTGGGGCGGTCATCCATTGATGGGAAGGTGGAAGCCTGCGGCCAATCGCGCAAGGCCTGAATGTAGACCAGTAGCTCGTTAAATTGAATCGCTGAAAGAGAAGGCGTTACCCCAATTTCCTGCTGATCTCGATGGCGCTCTCGCAGCCATTTGACCGACTCGATTTCGCTATCGCGCCATTGGCGCTCGGCGTTGATCAAGCCAGTTTGACGCAGGTTTTCGTCAAGTAGCCAATCCTGGCCACCCCAACGAAATCCCATACCTGGGAATGGCTTGTCAGTGACAAAGTCAGGGAGAGCACCAAAAGTTTCCCACTGCGTCGGCTGACCCGTTTCTTTCTGGTACACGGTGCCGCGATGGTCTGCGAGCTGAGTCCACACCTCATCGTTCCCAGGAACATGCACAACCGCAAAGCCTGGCTCTGGCTCAGGTGGCTTTTCAACAAATGCCATACCAGGAATCAGCCAGTTTCCCTCCACCAGAGGATCAGGATCGGCCTGGCATGGCCCAAGGTATTCACCAGTCACAGGGTGGGCTTGATGCACCACCAGTACAGAATCATTCATGGATCACCTCAATATTTGATGCACATAAGTCGTGCGGTGCTGCGTGGGCGCGATTCGCTTCCGCCAGAAGACGAGGTCGCATACTGCGCCTGACCAGGGCTCACACCTGCAATGCCGGTTGCGCTGAGGCCGTAGCTGTTGTTGTGAATCGCACCGTAGAGATGGTTGTGATCCTTGTTTTGCGAGTCTGCCCAACTGCCTACAGTTCTTCCTGGGTCGACGCCTCGACCGTCATCTGCTCCACGGATAAATTCGCCTCGGCTATCGGGCAGGTTGAAAGTCGTACTACCGTCGCCTGCACCATAGGTTGTGCCAATCGCTGCAAAGAGGTTCGCGTAGGCCGCACGCGACACTGCGGCGCCGTTTTCCTTCAGGAAACCTGGCGGCACTGTAGGCCCTGCAAAGGTCATGGTGGTACCAGGCGGCATAATGGTGTTGGGATCAAGATTGCCGCTGTGCCACAGCTTGCGTGTATTGCCCCATACACCGCCTGCGCGGGCGCCACGCACATAGATATCAGGCTCAACCAACCCTTGGCGAAAGCCAAGTTGGCCCGCGTATCCATTGTTTCCGTATGGGATGTTCACCAGGCCAACGTTATTGGCAAACCCGGTGTTTCCATCGCCGAAGTAGTAGAACCCACCAGGCAAGCCCACAGTGTCAATGGCTGCCGTAGGCGCAGTGGATCCGCCCACACCGTACTGTCCGGTTTTCACGGCGTCAGTGATGCCGTAACCCGCCAAGCTGGTGGCTTTATCCGCTTTGGTGCCAAGCGCCGTCAGTATCGTCGTCGAGAAGTTCGGGTCATTACCCAGTGCCGTCGCCAGTTCCTTAAGCGTATCAAGGGCGCCCGGCGCGCCATCCATTACCGCCGTAATCGCGTCTTGAACCGTTTTTTGAACAAATGCCGCGTTAGCGATCAGTCTGTTATTTGAACCTGTAGGAGCGGTAGGACACTCCGGCAGGCCGGTCAATATCGGATTGTTCGCGGGAGCTTTAAGATTCAGCGCCGTGTCGATCTGCGTGGCGGTATAGCTATTGGTAATGCCATAACCTGCCAGGGTAGTGGCCAGATCCGCCTTGAGTGACGGGTTGAAGTTACCGGCGTGCCATAGCTCTCGCGCCATGCCCCAGGTGTTGGACGCTTTGCAGCCGCGAACAAATACCCGTGGCTCAATGTTGCCCTGTTCAAAACCTATTTGGCCGGCGTAGGTTTTTGCGCCGTAGGGGATGTTTACCAGGCCGATGTTATTGCCGAAACTGGTGTTACCGGCCCCAAAGTAATAGAAGCCACCCGGCAACCCGACAGTATCGATACCCATTTCCGGCGCCGTGGTACCACCCAGCCCGTACTGACCAATAGCCAGGGCGTTGGTAATCCCAAACCCTTCCAGGGTGCTGGGATTGCGCCCAGACTGCACTACGCCGCGCTTATCAGTTGTCACTTGAAAATAGGTGCCAGGCGTCTTGTTGGCCGGCAGCACCGAATCAATCGACAGGTCTACATACTCCCGTGTTGCCAAGACAATTGCGGGGTCAATCTTCAACACCACGTTGGTGATGCTGGAAACGATGAAGTTCATGCGCACGATTTGCGTGCGGCCAGAGCCTTGAGCCAACAGCGGCTTGAAGCTCGGTGCACAGTTGGCTACCGCGACCAGATCACCGTCGGAATCGTAAAGACCAATTTCACGCACCCACCAGCCCCCTACATCGGCGGGGATAACTTGTTCGGCGACCAGTACTGAGGGGTTGGCAGGATCGGTTTTGAGCTGATTGAGCAGCGCACGTCGGCGCTCGTTGATCAGTCTGGTTTGCAGGCGATTGGGAATGGGGTCCGTGCCGCTCGCATCGCCGACACCCATCTGAGTGAGTTTCCACGGAACGCCCAGGGCGTTTGCATTGGCTTGTTTGGCTTCGCCAACAGCCGTCAGAATTGCAAAAAATTGCGAGTTGGAATCGATCATGGGTACACGTCCAGGGTATCAATGGTGTGTTCGCGGCCAACGGCGCCGAGATAGCCGGTGACTTCAATGTCGTGTTGCGTGGGCGGGTAAACGTTGATTTCATCGCCCTCGTAGACGGTCACCCCAATGCCGAGTAGGCCTCGTGTTTCGAGGCTGATGGCGAGCCCGGTGAGGTGCCGGCTGCGGGGCTTGGCGTCATCGATCAGGAAGGTGAGTTCCTGATACATCTCTTCGGTGATGCCGGTATCGAGGACGCCAACCTTGAGTGCGAACGTACCTGGCTCACCGTTCGGGACGGTCTGCCACCACTCGATAATCTCAATGAGATAACCCAGCGGCTCGACCACTCGGCGAAGGGCGCCAACGGTGCCTTTGCGCGAATGGATGTAGTACGCGGCACGGATGGCCGCGCGCTTCGTGGCCTCCGACCAAGTGCTGTCCCAGCGGTCCACAGAGAAGGACCAGGCGAGGTAGGGCAGGACGGCCAGCGGGCACAAGTCTGGATTCCACAGCAGGCGCAGTGGGATGGGCACCCGCTGAATCTGCGCTAACGCTACTGCAGCCTGGCGTTCCAGCGGCGTCGAGTTACCAGGCAGCAGGTGTTGGGCGCCCATCATTCCACCCCAACCGATAGCTGAATGGCAAAGCAATACGGGGCCTGGTAAGGCGTAGCGACGATATCGGTCCAGTTCTCCAGCTCGACCTTGCGCACACCTTCAACGTGCAACGCGGCGTGGATCGCAGATTCGGAGACCTCCATGCCCAACCGGCGACGCTGGTGCACATAGGCGCGCAGGCGCTGTTCCGCTGCAGCGCGGGCAGGTTCGGTTTCAGGCCCGCTGGTGAGTAGGTAGAGCTTGGCTTTGACCTGGTAGCGCAGGATCTGCGCCGCCTGAACCGTCAGCCGGTCGGCCACGGGGCGGCGGTCGTCGTCGCTGAGGTAAGTCTTGACCACCTCCAGCAAGCCCGGCTCAGCCGTGCCGTCGACCAGCATGCCCTGCACGGTCACCACCACGACTGCCGGCGATGGACTTTCAGCCGTGGCGTCGGCCACTCGCCCATCCGCCGCGCGGGCGTGAAAGATATAGCTGTTACGTGGGCCGGCGGTGCTGAGGCCTTCCCAGGCCATTTGCGTGCGCTCGCGCAGGCTGTCGTCGGTCTCCATCACTTGCGGGATCGGCGGCGTAGCCGTGGTGTTGGCTGGTTGAATCACCAAGCGCTTGACGTTGTAGTTCGCTGCCAGGTTCTCCAGATCGCTGCCCTTTGCGAATGCGATGAGGTTGGCGGTTGCCGCTTCATTGACCCGCTGACGCCAGATGGTTTCGCGGTAAGCGTTCTCCTCGAGCAGCTTGGTCAGTGGCTCCGACTCCATTTCGAGACGCGCGGCAATTTTCGCTTGTTCTTCGATCGGCCAGAGGCTGATGGCGTAGGCCTTGCGCTCGGCGAGGATCTGCTCGAAATCAATCTGCTCGACGATCTGCGGAGCGGGCAACAGGCTGAGGTCGATGGCGGCGAAGGTGTTCATACGCTGCCTCCGAGCTGGAGGGGCAGGCTTAGGCTGAACGGTTCATTGCTGTCGACCACGCTGCCCTCCAGGTCCAACACTGACTGGCCTTGAAGGGTGGCACCCAAAAATTGCACACGGCTGAGGCTCACCCTCGGTTCCCAGCGCATCAGGGCCATGACCGCGCCTGAATACACCCGCAGGCGTGTGACGTCATTGAAGGGGTGATCCACCAGCTCGGGCAGCAGGCTGCCGTATTCGCGGCGCATAACGCGACTTCCGATGCGGGTGGTGAGGATGTCAGTCAAGCACTGGGCGATATGGTCCAGCTCACCGATGGCGGCGCCGGTTTCTCGGTTCATTCTGGTTTCCCCGTCTTACCGTTGCCTGGCATCACGCCGCCGTGGGGGTGGTTGACCAGGCTGATGCCGGCGGCGATTACGTCGGTGATAACGGTCACGGTGCCGGTGACGTTTTGGTTTCCGGTTTGGATGTAGTCGCCCTGATGGGTGATATCGCCGACGAGATTGATGCCGCCCGTGCTTACCAGGTTGGTGGTACCGCCGTTGGCCAGGGTCGCGTTGAGGTGATGGGCGACACTGTCGTACTCGATCACCGTGCCGTCTGCGTAGGTGCGGCGGTGTAGGCCAGGGCGGTTGCCGTTGGCGGGGATGTGGTCGCTGAAAAGGCCTGTGACAACTACACCATTGGCGAGTTGACCGGATGGGCTGAACAACATGACTTGTTCGCCCATGGTCGGAGGGTCCCACACCTGATCGGCTCCGGCGCGTTGGACGATCCAAGGCAGCCAGGCAGTCGTAAGTTCGCCGGTTTTCACCTTCACACGGGGAGGCTCCATCTGCACGGCGTCAATGACGCCGAAGCGGATGAGATTTTCAAGCATGCGGGCAAAGGCGGCGAAATCGTTCATGGCGGCGATGGTGACGCCACGCGCGTGCGGGTGCAGCTTCGTCGCCTTGTAGGAGGGGGAGTTACAGTGTCAGGTGTGCGAGCAGGCTATCGCGAATTAAATCTAGGTCAGCATCAGTGAACCCCAAAACCTCCCGCTGCTCGTAGCGCACGTCAGGAGCGCCAGGCTCTGCACGATCCTTCAAACCATACTGGTGAACCCTGGCAATGCGGGCAATACGGCCGGTGAACCCAACCGTTACGGCATTGCTATCACCACGGACCTTCAAATATGAAGCCGTCCGTAGTTTCTTGAACATCGCCAGCTTTCGGCGAATCCGTCCCTGCTTCCCTCGCAGGTCCCGCTTTTTGCGAGGGGCATACTTGCTCCCGTCCGGGTTTTCCTGAGCCATCACTCGTTTCTGCTGGCTGCGGCGCAACTCCTGTCCAATGGTCCGAGCCAGTTTGCTGCGCTCCCCAGGCTCCAACCGTGCCAGTAGAACCGCTGCCCAGGTCTCCAGCGCCTCCAGGTTACTTGCCATCGGGCACAATCCATTCACTGGTGTTGCCCTGGGCCCCCGGCTTCCAATTCGGATCGAGGTAGCCCGGCACGTACTGTGGTTCGTTCGGGTGTTTGACAGTGGTATTGCCCTGGTCGTCATTGCCCACGACGACGCGCTCTGTCAGTTGCAGAGTAATACTGAGGTCCACCTTGTTCTTGTCCAGGATGTCGGCTTCGAACTGAATACCGTTCTTGACCTTGTCGAGGCTTTCCAGCAGTTCGGATTGATTGACGCTGAGCCAGCCCAGAATTGGCAGGATCACGCTATCGGGATGACCGGCGAACTCGGTGAGGATGATCTGCAGGTCAAAGCTGTATTCAAACGACAGGGTATGGGCAGCGGTGCAACGAACCCTACCGTTGTCGATGAATATCAGCAGGCGGTCGGGGTTGTGCTTGAACTCGGCAACGGTGGCTAGCAGGTGGGCGCGCAGGCTTTCGGGCTTGTTCATGGTTGGGCCTGCTGTTGCTTGTAGACCATGTCGACCTGGGCGGCGCAGTCGGCCCAGGCAGCTTCCGCGCGGTCCAAATCGCTCAACTGGTCACCGTTATTGCGCGGGCTGGTCGCTGGTAGTTGGCACGGTACCACGGCCGGACAGCCAGTCACGGTAAGCTGCGGCGCCGGTGAGAGCGGGGCGCTCGCGCAGCCGGCGAGCAGCGTCAGGCAAAGGCTGATCAGCCCAGTTGCGTAGTTCGGCGTTTTCACGTTTCAGGTCCTCTATGGTTCGCTCGCGTTTCGCCAGACCCTGGCGCAGTTGATCCTGTTGGACGCGCAGGTTGCTCTGGGCGTCGCGCTCCTGTTTCAAGGTAGCGATGAGGGTGTTGGCGGTTTCCAGGTTGCGGTCAGCGTCCTTCCGGGCATCCGTGGCCTCCTTTGCTGCAAGCTTGGTCTTGTTCTCTGCGGCATTGATGCGCTGTTGCTGGCCCCAGATAATCAGCGACAGGGCGCCCAGCAGGGCGAGGCCATACAGGGCCTGGCGCAGGGTGCTCACGCGCGGTACCAGCCGAGTTTGTTCATGGCTGCGGTGTCGAGCTGCTTGATGGGGCCACGCACGATCACGGCCCGGGCGCCGTTCATTATCTGGATGGACTCGGCCAGGAGCTGCATGTCGTCATGTTCGGACGACGCGGGCACCACCAGCACGTCACCATCCTGCACCCGCAGTTTTTCTACCGCGTCGAAGTCGATCATGCCGCCACCCCTTGTCCGCACTCACAGCCTGCGTGCCGCTCGTAGGCACGCTGGAGCTTGGTGTCGTAGAGATTGCGCAGATAATCCGGCCCGTTGTAGAGCTTGGCGAACTCGGCCCATTTGCGCGCTTTCAGGGCCTTGTGTAGCACCGGGTCGGTTTCGATGAAGCGGGTGAAGGCGTCAAACTGCTGTGATTCGCCGGCACTCATTGCCGCCACAAAGTCCTGCACGCTGGCATAGCCGAGGCGCTTCCAGTGGAAGCCCATGATCTGGAAGGCGCCCCAGGAAGCCGACTCCAAGGCGCAGGTGTCATCGATCAGGCGGGCCATGGCCAGGCGTTGGTGCTCGGCGGTACCGCCGATGTATCCGCCTGGCTTTGGGTTGACCAGGGCGGGGTTGGCGGCGGCGAGCTGGTCGGCGTGACGTTTGAGTTCGGCTGGGTCATCGCCCGCGTTTCGAGCCGTGGCGAGCTGGCGGTACATGATGTGGCGTTCGAACAGGATTACTGGCTTGCCGTTGTCGAGGAAGCCCTTGCCCTTGGATTCCACCTCATTGACCGCGTAGATGCTCGCAAGCGGTACGCCGAGACGTTCGGCAGCTAGCACCAGGTCGTTGTTGCGCAGCAGTTGGGTACAGTCACCACCTGCAAGACTGGCTTGAGTCTTGGTGCCGGCGACGCCGTCGGCGACCAGGCCCACCGTGACCTGGTACGCGCGGACGGCGGCCTCGGTGGCGTCGCCGTAGTCACCATCCGGCGCCAGGTTGGCACCGTGCTTGTTGAGATTCTTTTGCAGCATCAGCACCGCTTGCGAGCGGTCGCCGTGGCGGAGGGTGGTGGTCATGCGCTGGGCCTCAACAGGGCGGCGACGTTGCCGCGTGAACGGAATATCAGGGTGCAGAGCAGAACGCTGGACACGGCCTGCCAGAGGCTGGTGGGCTGGCGGTCAAGGAGAATTTCCAGACCGCAGATGCACAATGTGGCGCCAAACAGGCTCGCCAGTAGCGAAATACTGCGCCGATATCGTGCATCTCCTCGGGTGTAGCAAGCCAGGCGCAGGGCGCTCAGCAGGTAGGCGATTGCCGTGATGACTTGAACAGCCAATTCGATGTTCTGCATATCAGGTGCCCCCTCTGATGCGACGCCAGATGTCCCAGATATCCGCCTTTTCCACCCAAACCATCAGTTTGATGCTGATGGGGATGACCACCAGGGCACAGATAAAGGCGCTGCCACCGCTGGTGATAAACGGAATTGCCTGTAAAGCCATTGGCGCGAATAAGTAGCCCACACCGGCCGAAAGGAATAGTGAGCCCAGCCGTTGCCAGACCTTCAGGTCATGCTTGGTGCTGGTAACTAGCCAGGCACCGAGGATGGCGCCAAATAGTGCCCCGTCATCAATGACTGGCGTGACGCTGGCCAGGCCCAAGCCAATGAGCAGGCCAGACACAACGCTGGAAGTCGGATCAGCCATGTCGTGGGTTTCCTTGGTTGCAGAGGGTCAGTTCCATAGCTGCACCATCTGCCGCTGGGGCGCGCTGGTTTGGGCTTCGGGCATGTTGACGACAAGGCCGTGCGGCAGGATGGGGCCGTAGTCAGCCAGGCCGGGGTTGGCTTCAAGCACGGCCTCGGTGACGCCAGCAGTACGGCCGTAGAACCGCCAGCAGAGGGCGTCAACGGTGTCGT
This sequence comes from Pseudomonas sp. GP01-A4, assembly GCF_058780865.1. Classification (NCBI taxonomy): domain Bacteria; kingdom Pseudomonadati; phylum Pseudomonadota; class Gammaproteobacteria; order Pseudomonadales; family Pseudomonadaceae; genus Pseudomonas; species Pseudomonas sp. GP01-A4. Next base: position 90,750 of record NZ_JBYSWF010000002.1, on the reverse strand, counting down.
TTTGGTTCGTGCGGACAGCGACGGGCATCAGATCAACTCCACGGTGGTGCGGCTTAAACCGAGGAAGTCACGCACGGCCCAGCGCAGATCGCGGCGGTAGTCGTCGATGGTCGGGGCTGTTTCTTCTGCTTTATCGGTGCCGGTGTTGGTTGCGCTGTAGTCGCGGTACCGCTCGCAAACCTCGGCGCCGGTACCGGCCTCGATCGCACGCCGGTATAGGTGGGCCTGTACCGATACATCGTTGATCTTGTCGTCTGGGACATCGGCCAGCTTGGTGTAGCCGGCGGCCAGCTGCTGGGCCTTCCACGACTTCAGCTCGCGATTGAGGTTGATCGCTGCAGCGATTACGGCCGTTTCCAGGCGAGCGGGAGTGACGCTGTTGTCGATGCGTAGAGTGGCGCGGAGCTGCTCAAGGTCGATTGAGGGCCAGAACGGGTCGGTGTTGATGTGACCGCCGGTGACTGGGCCGCTGGCTACAAATGCGCTCATGGAACAGCACTCAAAATGGGTCGCCGGTGGTCGGGGCTTCACGTTCAGGAGGAGCGGCCTGGCCGATCCGCCCCGAGCCGGCGGGGTGCGTGGGGACGCTCAGTTAGCTGCTGGGAGCAGCAAATTTTTTGAGGAGGCGCTCAACGCGCTCCAAATCCTTCTTGCCACCGCAGTTGGTGTTCAGCTCGATGGCGCGGGCCAAGTGGGTTTTGGCGGACTCCAGAGTGCCGAGGACGATCAGGCGGTTTCCTGCTGGATCCTCGTCGGAAACTTTCTCGGCATACGCCTTACCCAGTGCCAGGTGCAGCTTGGCCTTGGCCTGATCCGGCATGTCCTCGTCACCTGCTATCTGCTCGGTGCGTAGCAGCAGATCCAGATCAAAGGTTCCGCCGGCCTTCTGCGCTTTCAGCGCCACTTCGGCGATTTCTTCCGCGACGATGGTGCCGGTGGTGCGTTCGAAGCGGTCAGGCATCAGCAGCGCGTGGTGGATCACGTATTCCGCAATGTCTAGGGCACCGGCAAAGTCTGTGGCGTCCATGCGCCAGACCATCAACGTGGTCAGCACCTGGTCCTGGGCGCCTTTGCCTTCGGCGAGAACACCTTCCACGTAGGGGACATACTCAGGCAGCAATTGCCGTTTCAGTTCCGCCTTGCCTTCGGTCGATTGCACCTGTTTCAGGCGCAGATAGTCTTGCTGGAGCTTGGCGAGGTGCAGCTCGTAAACAGATGCGCCTTCCATGGTCATCGCAGGACCGGCCACGGCAGCCGCTGCAACGGCTGCTGTGACGCGCTGGAAGTGGCGGCGGCAAGGATTGGTCATGGTTGCCCGCCTCAGCTCAGAGTGATGTTTTCGGCCATGGCAGCGCAGCCCAGGTCTTCAATCACATAGCTTTCGTTGACCGATTCGAAGTTCTCGATGCGGTCGCGTTTGGCGTTGTCGACGACGGTGCGGCGCCGGGTGTTTTCCTGCCAGTAGATCGACAGGTTGTCGAGGCGGGTCACCAGCAGGCCGTTGGGCGGGAAGTGCGGCACGCGCACTGCGGGCAAGTTACCGATACGTTTCTGGCTGGTGACGATATCGGCCGCGAGCATTTCGGTCGGCGCCTGGGTTTTGTTGATGATCGGGAAGTACTTGTCGGCCAACAGTTGGCGACCGCAGATCACCACCAGGTCGGTGTCTTCCTGATACCAGGGCTCGATGAACTCGTTGACCATGCTCACGACCAGGGCGTCGATATTTTCGAAGTCCTTTCCGGCGCCGATCTGGATCTTTCCGCTGCCGTCGACGACTTCCTTCATCACACGAGCAGGGTTTTCCAGGCGCATTTTCTCCAGCCAGCCAACGTTGACGTCCTGCAACAGTTGGTTGAGCGTCGGGTTGGAGGTGGCGGCACGACTGGTGCCGTTCCAGCCGATCATGATCCGGTTGAGTGCCTGGGCCTTGATGATGGCGTCGCGAATACGCGCCTGGAAGTCCTTGAACTTGGCCCACTGATCCAGCTTCTGGTAACGGATGCCGGTGTCGAAGTTGGTCTGGGTGCAGACGTACCCCCGGTTGTCCAGTCCGCTCGGGTCGCGCGGCTCGCGGTCCTTGACGGTTGTGTCGGTGGTGCTGGCGATGGTGCCGTCGATACCGATGCCGATTTTTTCACCCGACTGCTCGGACACGCCAAACACGTTGATGGCACTGAGGAAGGCGCTGGACTCCTGAATACGGGTTTCCAGGGTCTGGGCCACGCTCGGTGCGGCGGTAAATTTGGTGGTGACGTCGCTCACGCCATGCAGTTGCGCGAGTTGTTGCAGGTAGGCGTTGTACATGACGCGGGTATCGTTACGCATGGTGTTCTCCGATGTTCCTTGGCTGGGTGTTGTCCGTTTGGTGGATCAGCAGTCGGTGACGAGCGCGCCGTCACCGCCCGTAGCCGGCGGGCGAACGGAGTGCTGCGTTTTTTGTCCCGTGGTGTCCGGGGTTTTTTCGAGCTGAGTAACCAGTGCCGAGAAGTCGGCGGATAGCTTGTCGTGGGCGATCTGCAACTTTTCGCGGGCGGTCTTTTCGGCGGCGAAGGTTTCGCCCTGGCTGGCGACATGCTCCGCCATGGCCTCGACGGCTTCGCCGAGTTCAGTGAATAGAGCGGCGTCCTTGCCTTCCTTGTCCTTGCTCTTGCCGAGGAGTTCGAGAACGCGGGTGAACAGGCCTACGACCTTTCCGCTTTCGTCCTCAACTTCTTCGAATTCAAGTTCGATCTCGACAGCCTCGGAAAACAGGTTGCCAGGATCACGCTTACGGGCTGCCAGTGGGTTCATGTCCGGGTGTTGAGCGCTGAACGTCAGCATCTCGGTGCCCAGACTGGCAGGGGTATCGGTAACCGCGATGCCGTCCAGGTAGGCCCGCCCGGTGTCGGCGAACTTCGGACGAATCTCGATGCTGGTGTACATTTTTTGCCGCGCCTTGTTCATCGTGACCAGGTCGGCGGTCGGCTCAATCTGGGCAAACAGGGCGAGCTTTTTGGCCCCGGCAATATCGACTTCTTCAGTCTTCAGCGCGACCACGTCACCGTAAGCACGGAATGGGCTGTCGGGCAGCAGGCTGCGCATATGCTCGATCCACACTCGCGCACCGTAGGTGTTCTGGCTGTAGGTCTCGGCGGCATCGACCAGCCATTGCCGTTCGATCTGGCGACCGTCGGTGGTGGCGCCTTCGACGGCGACGCGGAAGAACTTGGAGAGCTGTTTTTTGCCTGGGTTGTCGGTTTTGCCGGCCATGCGTGAATCCTCAGAGCGGTGGCTGTGTGCCTTGGCGATGAGCGCATGTTGTTGAGCGCGAGCGCGACGGGCAACGAGGCACTGTTGTAGATCGCGGGACTACAAGGACGGGAGCAAGAACTGTTCGCGCGCGGGCGGCAGCATCTGCGCCATGAATGCCATCGTCGAATTGCCCACTGATCACCGCCGCCATGCCAAGCACCTGTATTGGCAGGGCTATCGCGTGTGCGAGATCGCCGAGCTGATCGGGGAGAAAGAAAAGACCCTGCACAGCTGGAAGGCCCGCGACGAATGGGACCGGGCGACACCTCTGGAACGTATCCAGGCGGCGACCGAGGCCCGCCTGGTGCAGTTGATCCTGAAGGACCCCAAGTCAGGATCGGACTACAAGGAAATTGACCTGCTGCACCGCCAGCTGGAGCGGCAAGCCCGCATTCAGCGTTTCAACGACGGCGGTACCGAAACCGAGCTGAATCCGAACCTGGCCAAGCGCAACGAGGGGCCGAAGAAGGCACCGAAGCGCAACGAGTTCGACGAAGAACACGTCGAAAAACTGACCGAGGCGTTCATTGACGGCTGCTTCGGTTATCAGTTGGATTGGTACAAAGCGGGTAACCAGCGAACCCGAGCGATCCTCAAATCACGACAGATCGGCGCGACGTACTACTTCGCCCGCGAAGCGCTGATCGATGCGCTGACGACTGGCCGCAACCAGATATTCCTGTCGGCCTCAAAAAACCAGGCGCATATCTTCAAGGCCTATATTCAGGCCTTTGCCCGCGAGGTTGTGGGTGTCGAGCTGACGGGCGATCCGATCATTCTGGGGAATGGTGCGGAGCTGCACTTCCTGGGCACCAACGCTCGGACCGCCCAGGGCTACCACGGCAATTTCTACTTCGACGAATTCTTTTGGACGTTCAAGTTCAAGGAGCTGAACAAGGTCGCCAGTGGCATGGCGATGCAGAAGCAGTACCGGCGAACCTACTTTTCGACGCCTTCCAGCATGGCGCACGAGGCCTATACGTTCTGGACGGGCGAGCGGTTCAACAAAGGCAAACCGGCGGCGCAACGGGTCAAAATCGATGTCTCCCATGACGCGCTGCAGCAGGGACGGTTGTGTGAGGACCGTGTCTGGCGGCAAATCGTCACCATCCTCGACGCGGAAGACCGTGGCTGCGACCTGTTCGACCTCGACGAGCTGCGCCAGGAGTACGACGCCGAGGCATTCCAGAACCTGCTGATGTGCCAGTTCATCGACGACGGGGCGAGCATCTTCCCGCTTGCGATGTTGCAGCCGTGCATGGTGGACAGTTGGGACCTTTGGGCCGAGGACTACAAACCGTTTGCCGCGCGTCCGTTCGGGGATCGTCAGGTCTGGGTGGGTTACGACCCAGCAGAGAATGGTGACAGCGCTGGCTTGGTGGTAATCGGCCCGCCCATGGTGCCTGGCGGCAAGTTCAGGGTGCTGGAGAAACACCAGTTCCGCGGCATGGACTTTGCCGCCCAGGCCGAAGCCATTCGCCAGGTCACCCGACGCTACTGGGTGACCTACATCGGGATCGATATCACCGGCATGGGTTCCGGCGTGGCGCAGCTGGTGAAGCAGTTCTTCCCGAACATCACCACGTTCAGCTACTCGCCCGAGGTCAAAACCCGCCTGGTGCTGAAGGCTTATGACGTCATCAAAAACGGCCGTCTGGAATTCGATGCAGGCTGGACGGATATGGCCCAGTCATTGATGGCTATCCGCAAAACAATCACCGCCTCCGGGCGCATGTTCACTTACACGGCCGGTCGCACAGACGAGACGGGCCATGCCGACCTGGCGTGGGCGCTGTTCCACGCACTGCACAACGAACCCCTTGAAGGGCAGACCACGGCGAATACCGGATTTATGGAGTCCTACTGATGAGCAGACGTAAGCGCGGTACCCAGCTGGCCACCGCTCAGCCAACCATTGAAGGGGACTTGCTACCGCCTGAGTCCGGGCCGGTTGAAGCGTTCACTTTCGGTGATCCCGCTCCCGTGCTGGATAGCCGGGAGATCCTCGACTATCTGGAGTGCTGGGCCAACGGGCGTTGGTTTGAAACCCCGATGTCCATGGACGGCTTGGCGAAAACGACCAGGGCCAGCGTGTACCTCCAGTCGGGGCTGAACTTCAAGCGGAACATGCTCGCCCGCACGTTTGTTCCCCACCGGCTGTTGAGTCGCCAGGCCTTTGAGCAGTTCGCCCTGGACTGGCTCTGGTGTGGCAACTGCTACCTGGAAAAGCGCAACAACATGCTCCGCAACACCATGGGCCTGCTGCCTCCACTGGCGAAGTACATGCGCCGGGGTGTGGACATGGAGACCTATTACCAGGTGCGTGGCTGGAAGGACGAGCACGAGTTTGCCCCCGGCTCGATCTGTCACTTGCGCGAGGCCGATATCAACCAGGAGATCTACGGCCTGCCGGAGTGGCTGGCAGCGCTGCAAAGTGCACTGCTCAACGAGAGCGCCACGCTGTTCCGGCGCAAGTACTACAACAACGGCAGTCACGCCGGTTTCATCCTGTACATGACCGACGCAGCGCAGAAGGAAGAGGACATCGATTCCCTACGCACCGCGCTGAAGAACTCGAAAGGGCCAGGCAACTTTCGAAATCTGTTCGTTTACGCGCCGGCCGGGAAGAAGGACGGCATTCAGCTCATCCCGGTGAGTGAGGTCGCTGCCAAGGACGAATTCAGCTCGATCAAGAACATCAGCCGCGACGACTTGCTCGCGGCGTTGCGCATTCCACCGCAGTTGATGGGCATCGTGCCGCAGAACGCGGGCGGTTTTGGGTCGTTGCGGGAGGCAGCTGAGGTTTGGGCGGTCAACGAGCTGGAGCCGTTGCAGGCGAGGCTGGCCCAGGTAAACGAGTGGCTGGGTGAAGAGGTTGTCAGCTTCAAGGAATTTGAGCTTCCAACAGGGGGGAAGTAGTACCCCCGCGCAGTAAACGAGGCGACGAACCGGTGCGTCAACACCGGTTCGACGCTGAAACACTCGTACATGCCGAGTGCTCCAACCAAGGCCTCGCCCCACTGCGCAGGGGGTGCGAAGCCTAAGCGAATCCAATTGTCGAAACAAGGATCACTTATGAGCACACCTATAATCCCGTGGATGGGCGGCAAGCGTCGCCTGGCAGATCGTCTTATTCCGCTGTTTCCGCCCCATGAATGTTACGTCGAGGTCTTTGCCGGAGGCGCCGCGCTTTATTTCATGCGCCCCCAGGCAGCGCCGGTGGAAGTTCTCAATGACATCAACGGCGACCTGGTGACGTTGTACCGGGTCGTGCAGAACCACCTGGAAGAGTTCGTGCGCCAGTTCAAGTGGGCGCTCAGCTCCCGCCAGGTGTTCGAATGGCAGAAAATGACCAGGCCGGAAACGCTCACTGACATCCAGCGGGCAGCGCGTTTTTTCTACCTGCAGCACCATGCTTTCGCCGGCAAGGTCAGTGGACAGACCTTCGGTACCGCAACAACTGGCCCAGCCATTAACCTACTGCGGATCGAGGAGAACCTGTCTGCAGCTTGGCAGCGGCTGTCTGGCACCTATGTCGAGAACCTGGGCTGGCTTGAATGTGCTGAGCGCTACGACCGGCCGCACACCTTCCATTACATGGACCCGCCTTACTGGCAGACCGCCGGCTATGGCGTGGACTTCCCCTTTGAAAACTATGAGCGGATGGCCGATTTCATGCGGCGGTGCAAGGGTAAGGTGATGGTCAGTATCAACGACCACCCTGATATTCGACGGGTGTTTGAGGGGTTTCACTTTGAAACCGTGGACATTCGTTACAGCACTACCAATCAGCGGCAGGGGAAGGCCGAGATCAGCGGAGAGCTGGTAATCATGAATTGGGAGCCGGCGGCACTGGGGGGGCTGTTCTAGGGCACTGGCTGAATCAAACTGGCTTCCTTGCTTCTCACGTTGCCCACGGCGGCGCTGACCTTGAACCATTCAAAGGCCTCGGCCGGCTCGCCCTGGTGCAACACCATCTGCTCGGCACGCTCTTTCGGCGTTGCCGGGTCAAGCCATTCCCGGGCAAGGCAAGGTGCCAGTACCACGGGCCTTCGGTCGTGAATGTCCACCATGCCGCCGGCACTGTCGGCGGTGATGATCACAAAGCCGTCATGCTCGCCTGGGCCTTCATCGGCGTCAGGTAGTTGGCCGATGGCCGCGCATAAGATCGGCGAGCCGTCCCGCCTACGGATCAGATAAGGCTGTTTCTTTGGCCCACCTTCATCTACCCATTCGAACCAGTTGTCGATAGGTGTGATCGCCCGGTGTGGCCAGATCGCCCGGAAGAACGGCCCGTGGGCGACTTTCTCGACGCGTGCATTGATGGGCGCGGCACGGTCTTTCGCCCAGTGCGGCCTCCATCCCCACCGAACCGCATCAGCGTGCAGCAGGTCACCCTGCAGGTGCAGTAACGCCACCTGGGTGGTTGGGGCTACGTTGTATCGCTCGATCGGCTGATCACCCACCGAGTTTGCCAAGGCATTGGGCATGCTCAGTGCCGCAACAAAGTCATGGATTCCTCTGTACTGCGACAGTCTTCCGCACATAGTCAGGCCCTCTCCGTTTGATCTTAGACAATCGTGATCGGTCCAAGCCTCATTTCATTGATGATCTGTTGCAAACAATCTGCTTTTTGCCTGCTTAAGTTGTCGGACGTTGTCAGCTTTGAGATCTGCTGCCGCATCTCAGCCGCTTCACCACCCTTCTGACGAAGGTAGCCAGCAAACTCTGCGTTCTTTGCCTGGGCGTCCAACAGCATCTGGCTGATACCGAAAACATCCGCCCGCGCTTTGCGTAGCTGCGCGTTCAGTTCCTGGATCTCGTTCTCCAGTAGGCGGCAGTGCTGTCGGTACATTTCCAACGGGGTAGGAAGGCCCAGCCATCCGAAGGTGTCGTCGTCATTGTTCATGAGTGCGAATCCAATACTGTATACGCATACAGTAATTGAGGTTTGACTCTGGCGCGATTTGAGGCGACGAGCTGTAGGGGAGAGAGGTTTTTGGCAGGGAAATGTCAGCTGAGATAGATGAAAGTTTGCCCTTCAGCAGCATGAAAAAACCCACTCCAACATAGCATTTGCTGGCTGTCACGGCAAGCGTAGGGAGCTGCGTGGGCCAATAAGCACGGGGCTTTCAGCATGTTTGGCCTACCGCGCAGTCGCAGCCGGGACAGGCCCGGCTCGCGGCTGCCAGGTCGGGGAGTTGGCGTGCCACAGGCGGGGCAGTGACGTGCCACAATTGGGGCGGTGACGTGCTTCATCACCCAGCGCGCGCCGTCGTCCCCCCACCTCGCCTGCGGGCTAAATGGGTCGTTTTTCTGCGCCCCTGCGGACTACTTCCGGCAGCTCAGGCTGGGCGCTTGCTTGGCATTGTGGGGAGGTTGAAAGCCTGCGGAACCCTGCACCGAGGGGGGATTCCTTCGAAAGGTCTGGATGCGTTGCTATGCAGGTAGAGGGGGGGTATTTCAAAAAGAGTAATTTCAGTAACCACGTATGGGTAATGGGCTGGAGGCCGCATATTCCGTGGGGTTCGGTATTACAAAAAGGAGTAACAGAGAAGTAATTGAAAGGGTAATATTTTCCAAGCTATTGTTTTTAAAGGGTTTTTATAAGAATGAGAATTACATTTATAAAGAGTAATCAGATTACTTCAATATTACTTAAAAATTACTTTTTGGTCGGAATGCAAAAACCTTAAATTTCAATGGCTTGAGCGTGAAAAACGGTCAGGATTACTTATGTTACTCTTTTTTTTGCCCCCCTCTAGATTTCGAATCTCACCCCCCTACACGTGTGATGCGCACGCGTAACGCGGTGCAATCTGAGGCCCGTGGGAATGGCGTGGGAATGCTTTCTCGCAACCGGCACCGCTGGAGCCCTTGTATTCCGGGGCCTCGGCTGAGCGATCGAGGGTGCGGGTACTTTCGAATCTCTCCTTCACCGCCAAATTCGATGTAAACAAAACCCCTGATTTCGAGAGAAATCAGGGGTTTTGTGGTTTCTGGGGTTTGAATATGTGGTTGTGCTAAGGAAAATTAAGCCAATGGGTTTAGGAACACTGCGTGGCCATACGCCGACCTATAACATCCAGCAAATCACAACCATCGCGCAACGGAATCGAGCACAGTAGCGAAAAGTCACTGAGCACAACCGTATCGCTGCTGATTTCCGCACGCAGTGCCAGATTTTCAAGAACTTGAGTAACAGCACGAATTCGATACCCAGCAGCGTCCAGCAAAACGTCCAGCGGCGCAGTGGTATCTACAAAAAGGGCAGGTGTCTCGCAATCGTTGCTGGTGAGGGCCATGTATTGGTTCATATGTGATGTCCGTTCTCTTAATGGAGGAGAGCAGCCACACATTTGTCGCCAAACAAAAGGTGGCAGCCGTACGCGGGTTGGCGAACCGGAACAAGACGGACAATGCCGGCAGACCCGAAGGTCTCCCACGCACAGCTACCATTGGGTAGCTTATTGCGCGCAGGAGCATCCCGCAAATTAGCCGGGAAGCTTCTGCCGTCTTAGTAGTCGAGTCGCCAAACCCGGTCGCCATGTACGCGACCGGCGAACTATATGCTCCACCTCACAAACCCGGCAGGGCATGCCTTCCGATTGATCTGTAGGAAATCACTCCGATTGATCAACTGCACGCTCTCAAGCCTGCACATACACCCAAGCCGTCAACCCCGAAGCCAGCCCCACCGAAACCCGCTTATAGTCCGACACCTCATACGCATCCGCCGCCGCCAGCTCCTGCTCGGTAATCTGAAACACCATCCCCTCAACACTGTCCTCATTCCGCCCGCTCGGCGAAACAATCGGATGATGGGTCTTGCCACTCGCAGCCAATACCTCGGGATCGGTAATCTCTACCCAGCTTGTCGAATACCCCAGCATCGCATCCTGCTGGCCCACCAACTCCCGACCAAAGTTGGCCAACTGCACAGCCTTGTCCTGCAACGTGCCGTAGGAAAACAGCAGCACGGGAAATTCGGTCGAGCGTTCCATCTTTATTCCTTGAAAAATTAAGCCAGCAAATCTTCGTAAAACGCACCATAAGCCCCGCTCGGGTGCGCGATCTGTATCTCCAGAATCCACAGCCCTTCATTCGGATACTGGTCAAAATCCCCAAGATCACCGCCACGGTAAATCGCATGGGGAAAGTCGCTGACACGGTGCCCTTTGATGTCCAGGTTCAGCACCCAACCCATTGCCTTCGCTTGCTCTTCGGCAAAACGATACAGCTCCAGGCCGACGACTTTATCGTTCCTCCAGCGCCGCTCAACCCGATCAAACAACTCTTTTGCCGCGCTCGCACACGCCTTCAGCTCGGGGTCGTTACCGGTGCTGAAGGTCGCCCCCGCATCACCTTCATGGCCTTGCCAAACGGCGCCCATGTCGATGAAGTAGATGTCGTTTTCCCCCAGCACCGGGTCGCCGTCGGAGCGTTCCTTGAAGGTCTTGAGGGTGTTGGCGCCAAAGCGCACCAGCAGCGGGTGCCAGATGCGCTGCATGTCGAGGTCGGCGAGGACTTTTTTGCCGAGCTCGCGGGCTTCGGATTCGAGCATGCCGGGGCGGATGAGTTTGGACAGAGCTTCGATGGCGCGCCAAGTCATGGCCTGGGCGTAGCGCATTGAGTCGATGCTGTAGGCGACGCCCACAGCTTCCTTGGATGATTGTGCGGTCACCGGCTTTTCCTCGGCTTTATAGTGTCAGGCGTTATGCGTTTTACTATATAGCGATGGCAGGATGGAACCTAAATATGCAACCACGCCATCCCACCCAACACCACACTCACACCACCGGCGGTATACGCCATGCGCTTCAACCATTCCTTCCTTGTCAGCAAGGTAATCGCCGCCAGCGAAATCGCGATCTGAATCGCGGTCATCGCCTGCGCCCAGCGGTGATGCTGATGCAGCGCCTGTTCTGACTTTTCATCCCATTCCTTCGAGGTGGCTTCGAGCTTTTCGGCTTGTTTGCGCACGTCTTCCTTCTGGGTTTTATAACGCTCGATCTCGTCGGTGTAGTGCTTGGCATCAACCCCCGGAATATGCGTCGCCAGCTCCGCAAGGTTCTGCCGGCTGGATTTGGCCTGGTAGTAGTTCCACTGGTTGGCGGCTTCGGTCTTGAAGATGGCGGCGTTGTTTTTGTCCATCGCCGCTTCGCTTTCGGTGGAGCCGGCCTGGTAGCTGAGCATGGCGCCGACGGTGGCCATGATGGCGGTCATCACGGCGATGCGGCTGGCGAAATTGTCTCCGCTGCGGTGGGCATGTTCGGTGGCGTGTTCGACGTGTTTTTCGTGGGGGCTGGGGACTTCGAAGGCTTCGGACATGGGGGCGTCTATGAAGGGTTTGAGGGACTCTGATTCTTCACCAGCGAAGCTGTCTCAATCCTGTACGTAATGCTGCAAACCGGCCACCAGGGCGTCAAAGGTGACGCGGCAGCGCGGGCTGTTGCGCAGGTCTTCGTGCATGGTGACCCAGGTGTCCAGTTGCAGGGCAAATGCGTCCGGCAGCACTCGGCTCAGGCGGGCGTCTTGCCGGGCCAGTTTGACCTGGCAGCCACCGATGCCGGCGCCGGCGCGGATCAGGGCCAGTTGTGCGAGGTCGCTGTCGCTGCTGAGGGAAAAGGCGCTGCGGTCGAAGCCTTTGACGGCCAGGCTGCGGATGAAGGCGCTTTCCTGGTCGTAGCCGATGACTGAATGAGCTGAGAGATCATTCAGGCCCTGGGGGATGCCATGCTGTTGCAGGTAGTCGTTGCGCGCATGCAGGCCGACTTCGATAACGCCGATCCTTTTCGCCAGAAGTTGTTCCTGGCTGGGTCGGACCATTCGCACAGCGATGTCGGCCTCCAGTTGCAGCAGGTCCAGCAGGCGATTGCTCAGCACCAGTTCGACCCTGAGGTGCGGGTGCTGCTGGCGCAGTCGGGTGATGATCGGCGGCAGGACTTCCACGCCGATCACTTCGCTGGCAGATACCCGTACCACGCCGCGTACTTCGGGGCCTTGTGGAGAGGCGGCGCGCTCGAGGGCGGCAGCCGTGGTTTCCATGGTTTCGGCATGGGTGCGCAGGGTGAGGGCGACCGCCGTGGGCAATAGGCCGCTGGCGGAGCGGGTGAACAGCACCACGTTGAGGGATTTTTCCAGCGCAGCGATGTGCCGCCCGACCGTGGGCTGCGTGATGCCGAGCTGCCGTGCGGCCCCCGACAACGATCCTTCCTTGAGTACCCCGAGGAACGACCGGTAAAGCTCCCAACCAATATTTGATGCCATGCATAAATGTATAGCGTCTGGATGATCTTCGGCAATTCCTCTATAGCTCGCCGGCGAACAGAATCGCCCCATCACACAACCCTCAGGGGAAAAAGCATGAACAAGGTTCTGGTATTGGGCGCGACAGGCGGGATTGGTGGCGAGGTGGCGCGGCAGTTGTTCGCTGCCGGCTGGCAGGTATGTGCCCTGACGAGGGATGTGGATAAGGCCCACAAACAGAACGCCGATTTCACCTGGATAAAAGGTGATGCGCTGAACCGTGGGGAAGTCGTCGCAGCGGCCCGGGGTTGTTCGGTGATCGTGCATGCGGTGAATCCGCCCGGTTACCAGCGCTGGGCGGAGCTGGTGCTGCCGATGATCGACAACAGCATCGCGGCGGCAGTCGCGGAAGGGGCGACGATTGTCTTGCCGGGCACGGTGTACAACTTCGGGCCTGATGCATTCGCGCGGTTGGAGGAAGATTCGCCGCAGCATCCCCTTACCCGCAAGGGCGCGATCCGGGTAGAGCTGGAGCAGCGTTTGCTTGAGGCGACCCGGCAGGGCGCACGAGCGCTGATCGTGCGGGCAGGCGATTTTTTCGGCGCCAAGGCCGGCAGCAGCTGGTTTTCCCAAGGCCTGGTCAAACCCGCAAAACCGGTGGCCAGCGTGAGTTATCCGGGAGCACCAGGCGTGGGGCATCAGTGGGCTTACCTGCCTGATGTGGCGAGGACCATGGTCGAGTTGATTGCACGCCGCGACAGCCTTGATGCCTTCGCCCGTTTTCATATGGCGGGGCACATAGATGCCGATGGTCGGCAGATGAGCCAGGCGATTCAGCGGGTGGTGTCACGCAGGACCGGCCAACAGCCTTCTGTACGTGCTTTCCCGTGGTGGCTGCTGAAACTGGCCGCGCCCTTTATCACCACCTTCCGCGAGATGCAGGAAATGCGTTACCTGTGGCAAACCGAGGTGCGCATGGACAACCGCCGCCTCGTACAGATATTGGGCAGCGAACCGCACACGCCTTTGGACGAGGCGGTTGAGGCGACATTGGTGGGTATCGGCTGCTTGCCTAAGCGCGCCTGATCAGCCGCACATACACCGCGATATTGATCAACAGCACCAGCGCGCCCAGCCCCAATTGAATCTGCGGCGTCAGCCCGGCCGGGTAGATCAGGGCCAGGATGTAATGCTCGATAAACCCGCCGCCATAACCGTCCTGCCCGGCCAGGTGGCGAAACAGGTTTTCCCAGCGTGTCAGCGGGCAGGGCAGGTGGAACACTTCCACCGCAACGCCCCAGGCAGCAGCGGGCAAGTGCAGCCACATCACGGGCCGCCATCTCAGGGCGAGCAAACCGCCAAACAGCACGAACAGAATGAACGACAAATGAAACAGCACCAGGCCGTCGGCGGCGAAGCGGTAGAGCATGATGGGGTTCGCTTTTTGAATGGATCAGGTCCCGAATTCTTCCTTCAGGAACTCGATAAACACCCGCAATTTCTTCGGCGTGTTCGTACGGTTGAAGTAATACAAATACAGCGCGCTGTGGGCAATCCAGTCGTCCAAAACCTCCACCAACTCACCGCGTTGCAGGTACTGCTCGACGCTGGAGCGCGCCACGTAGGCAAAGCCAAACCCGTCCAGCGCACCGCGCACCATCAATTCAACATCGTTGGTCGCCAGCCGGCCTTTTACCGTAACCCGCATCTGCTTGCCGGCTTTTTCAAAGTCCCAGCGGTGCAGCGAGCCGGTCTGCGCGCTGCGGTAGTTGACGCACTCATGCTCCAGCAAGTCGTGGGGATGAGTGGGCAGTTTGCGCCCCTGCAAATACTGCGGCGTGGCGACGATGACGAATCGCAACTGCGTCGCCACCGGCACCACCACCATGTCTTCGGCCAGCACATGGTCGTAGCGGATGCCCGCGTCAAAACCCTGGGCGACGATGTCCACCAGGCTGTTGTCCACCGCCACTTCCAGGTTGATGCCCGGGTATTTGCGCAGGAAGCGCTGGAGCAACGGTTGCAGGACCATTCGGCTGGCGGTGGAGGGAATGTTCAGGCGCAAGGTGCCGGCGGCGTCGACCGTCGCCGCTGCTACGCTGTGCAGGCTGGTTTGCAGTTCTTCCAGCAGCGGTGTGATCTTCTGGATCAACTGCTCGCCGGCCTCGGTCACGCTGACGCTGCGGGTGGTGCGGTTGAGCAGTTGCACACCCAACTGTTTCTCGAGGGCGCGCACGCGATGGCTGACGGTCGACACCGACAGGCTGCTGGCGTCGGCCGCCTGGGTGAAGCTTTTCGAGCGGGCGACCTGCAGGAACAGTCGCAACTGCTGAAAATCGGGCGTGTCCATTGTGTGGTATTTCCGAAAGGGCCTTGTGGATTATGCATCTTTTTAGCAAGAACAGCGGCGCGCATACTTTTCCTACACACACGAGGATTGGCCCTTTATGACGACTTCCACCGCAAAACCCGTCTGGTTCATCACTGGCTGCTCCACCGGTTTCGGCCGCCAGCTGGCGTTGCACACCCTGAGCCTCGGCTACCCGACCGTGGTCACCGCGCGTAATCCGCAGCAGGTGCAAGACATCGTTGCCGGTCACGAAGAAAACGCCCTGGTCCTGACGCTGGACGTTACCGACCAGGCCCAGGTCGAGGCGGCTGTCAAAGCAGCTGAAGAACGTTTCGGCCATATCGATGTACTGGTCAACAACGCCGGTGTCGGCTACTTCGGCTCCTTCGAAGAAAGCGACCTGGATGACGTGCGCAACATGTTCGAAATCAACGTGTGGGGCTTGAGCGCCATGACCCGCGCGGCCTTGCCCGGCATGCGCGCCCGGCGCTCGGGCAGCATCGTGAACATTTCCTCGGTGGGCGGTGTGGCGGCGTTCCCGTCGCTGAGTTTCTACAATGCGACCAAGTTTGCGGTGGAGGGCCTTTCCGAGGCGCTGTCCCAGGAAGTCGCGCCGTTGGGGATCAAGGTGTTGCTGGTCGAGCCGGGCCCGTTCCGCACCGACTGGGCCGGGCGTTCGGCCAACGAGGCGGCTCACGGGATTGCCGACTACAAGGAAACGGCGGTGGCACGGGCCAATATGGTTCGCAACTACAGCGGCAAGCAGCCGGGTGATCCGGTGCGCGCGGCGATTGCCATCGTCAAGGCGGTGGAGGCTGAGCAACCGCCATTGCGCCTGTTGCTGGGCAAGGCTGCGTTGACCTTTGCGCGGACCAAGGTGAAGGCGCTGAGTGCGGATTTTGATGCGTGGGCTGAGGTAACTGAGGGGGCGGATTTTCCCGAGTGAAGCACTGACTGGATTCGGCACAAGGCCGTAACGGTTGCTTGCAGGTAACGCTGGCCGTTATTGTGCTGAATCCTTTTAGTCCTTTTGCCCACGGATCTGTAGTGATGAATGCACCGCGTACCGCTGTCCCGATCAAGGCTGTCATTTTCGATATGGACGGGTTGTTGCTGGACACAGAAGGCATCTACACCGAAGTCACACAGATCATCGCCGAACGCTATGGCCGTACCTATGACTGGGGGATCAAGCAGCACATCATTGGTCGCGGCGCCCAGGACCTGGCCGACTACGTGGTCAAGGCGCTGGACCTGCCGATTACCCCCGCAGAATTCCTGGTGATCCGCGAGCCGCTGATGAGCGAGCGTTTCCCCAAGGCCTTGGGCATGCCGGGTGCTGAGGCGCTGGTGCGGCACTTGAAGGCGCATAACATTCCGATTGCCGTGGGCACCAGTTCGTCGCGCAATTCGTTTGGCCACAAGACCACGCTGCACCGTGAGTGGTTTGGGCTGTTCGACACTATCGTCACGGCGGATGACCCGGAGGTCGGGGCGGCCAAGCCGGCGCCGGATATCTTCCTAACGGCGGCGCGCCGCTTGGGTGTGGCACCAGAGGATTGCCTGGTGTTTGAGGATTCGCCGTTTGGCGTGACAGCGGCGAAGGCTGCGCACATGACCGCGATTGCGGTGCCGGATGAGGCGATGGCGGACAGCAAGTATCACCATGCCGACCAGATTATTCGCAAGTTGGCTGACTTTGATTTGGCGGCGTATGGCTTGCCGCCGATGCGTTGATCCCTCTGAAGCGACTGGATTAAAAATGTGGGAGCGAGCAAGCCCGCTCCCACATTTAGTCCTGCGGTGCCTTGGGCAAGGTCTTCTGCCGCAAAATATAAACCGTCACCAACACCGCACTGGTCAGCATGAACCCTCGCGCCCAGATCAGCGGCACCAGGTAGCAGGAAAACCCGATACTCACCCACATCAACCCAATGGCATACACCTTGCCCTTGAGCGGAATCCCGTTGCCATCCAGATAGTCACGAATCCACGGCCCCAGGCGCGGGTGTTCCACCAGCCAGCGGTAGAAGCGCGGGGAGCTACGGGCAAAGCAGGCGGCAGCCAGCAGAAGGAAGGGGGTAGTGGGCAGCACCGGCAGGAAGATGCCGATTACCCCGAGCGCCACGCTCAACCAGCCGATGGCCAGCAGAACGTAACGCAGGATCGCGGAACGGTTGCCCATGGGCGCCACGGGCAACGGTCTTAGTGGTGGCGAGGCTTGAGGATCGCCGGCTTTTCGTCAGGTGCGTTGCACAGCAGGTACAGGGCGGTCAGCGCTTCCGGGATCTGAACGATCATGTCGTCCATCAGGTTGGCGTCGGCGGCGATGTCGGAGAACTCAGGTTGCTCGTCGAACAGGCCGGAACCGACCATGATCGGCAGCAGCATTTCGCTGACTTCTTCTTCAGCCGTTTCGAACCAGGCCTCTTCACGCAGGAACACGCCTTCCATGAAACCGATGCACCAGCCGCGCAGTTCGGAGTCGTCCGGGTCTTCGCCCAGGTCCAGGTCGCAAGGCAGTTCGAACTCTTCATCGGAAGCCAGTTGGCGGCCAATGTGAGCCTTGAGGGCCAGCAGGGTCGATTCGATTTCTTCGCGCTGGGCGGCATCACTGTAGTGAGGCTCTTCGGAGAACAGGGCGTCGATCCATTCACGGTCGGGAACGACATCGGAGCAGATCGACAGCGCGGTCAGATAGCCGTGGGCGGCCACGTAGTCCAGCGCCTCGTCGTGCAGCTCATCGGCATCGAGGAAGGCTTGCAGGCGGGTTAGTTGCTCAGCGAAGGACATTGACGGACTACCTTGGGAATAAACGATGGGCAATTCTAGGCTTTCTTGAGCTGCCAGGCCAGCCGCAGCACAGATTTGAGAGGTATTTGAGCCCGGCGGCAATTCACCAACGGCACCCTTTGCCGGGTAACGCTCGGGTATACTGCCGCGTTTTGTGATGCCCCTGCAGGCCAAGCGCCAGTCGCGGGAAAAGTTCGCTTACGGATTATTTCCCGCTCAAGCGTGCTTTTTCGACCAGCCTGTACAGAGGGATTTCGGCGATATTTGGAGTTTTTCATGCTCGAGCAGGCTCAACGCGTCCTCAAGGACATCTTCGGCTACGACAGTTTTCGTGGCCGCCAGGGTGCGATCATTGAGCGCGTGGCCAACGGCGGCGATGCCCTTGTCCTGATGCCTACCGGCGGCGGCAAGTCGCTGTGCTTCCAGGTACCGGCACTCCTGCGGGAAGGGCTTGCGGTGGTGGTGTCGCCGTTGATCGCCCTGATGGACGACCAGGTGGCCACCCTTGAAGAGCTCGGCGTGGCGGCCGCTTCGCTGAACTCCACCCTCAGCGCCGAACAGCAGCGCGACCTCGCCGCCCGGATCAAGCGCGGCGAAGTGAAGATGCTTTACCTCGCCCCCGAGCGCCTGGTGCAGCCACGGATGCTGGCGTTCCTGCAGAGTCTGGAAATCGCCCTGTTCGCTATCGACGAAGCCCACTGTGTGTCCCAATGGGGCCACGATTTCCGTCGTGAATACCTGCAACTGGGCCAACTGGCGGAACTGTTCCCCAACGTCCCGCGCATCGCCCTGACCGCCACCGCCGACAAGCGGACCCGCGAAGAAATCGTCGAGCGCCTTCACCTGCAGAACGCCGAGCGCTTCCTCTCGAGCTTCGACCGGCCGAATATCTTTTACCGCATTGTGCCCAAGGAACAGCCGCGCAAGCAGTTGCTGGCGTTCCTCTCCGATCGGCGCAGCGACGCCGGCATTGTCTATTGCCTGTCGCGCAAGAAGGTCGATGAGGTCGCCGCATTCCTCAGTGAACAAGGCTACCCGGCACTGCCGTATCACGCGGGTTTGCCCAACGAACTGCGGGCCTACCACCAGAAGCGCTTCCTCAACGAGGAAGGCCTGATCATGGTCGCCACCATCGCGTTCGGCATGGGCATCGACAAATCCAACGTGCGCTTCGTGGCCCACATGGATTTGCCCAAATCCCTTGAGGCGTACTACCAGGAAACCGGGCGTGCCGGCCGTGACGGCCTGCCGGCGGATGCGTGGATGGTCTACGGCCTGCAAGACGTGGTGATGCTCAAGCAGATGCTGCAGAACTCCGAAGGCGACGAGCGCCACAAGCGCCTGGAACAGCACAAGCTCGACGCGATGCTGTCGCTGTGTGAAGAAACCCGCTGCCGTCGCCAGACCTTGCTCGCCTACTTCGACGAAGACATGCCCAAGCCCTGCGGCCACTGCGACAACTGCGTGGACGGCGTGCAGACCTGGGACGCCACCGAGCCGGCGCGCCAGGCGTTGTCGGCGATCTACCGCACCGGCCAGCGCTATGGCGTCGGCCACCTGGTGGACGTGTTGCTGGGCAAGGACAATGAAAAGATTCGCAGCTTCGGCCACGAAAAACTCTCGGTCTACGGTGTGGGCAAGGCCCGCGCCGAAGGCGAGTGGCGCTCGCTGTTCCGGCAGATGGTCGCCCGTGGCCTGGTGGACATCGACCTGGAAGGCTACGGCGGCCTGCGCCTGAACGACAGTTGCCGGCCGCTGCTCAAGGGCGAAGTCAGCCTGGAGCTGCGCCGCGACCTCAAGCCGCAAACCACCGCCAAGAGCAGCACCAGCCAGGCCAGCCAACTGGTGCGTTTCGAAGAGCGCGAACAGTGGGAAGCCCTGCGCGCGCTGCGTAAGAAGTTGGCGCAGGAACACAGCGTGCCGCCTTACGTCATCTTCCCGGACTCCACCTTGCTGGAAATGCTCCGCGACCATCCCACTACCCTCGGCGAGATGGCCAGGGTCAGCGGCGTCGGTGCGCGCAAGCTGGAGCGTTATGGCCAGGCCTTCCTCGAAGTGCTCGGCGGCCAGGTCGAGGCGCCGAAAGAGGTCGCCGACATCCGCCACGAGTTGATCAGCCTCGCCCGTGCCGGCATGACCCCGATCCAGATTGCCGGGCAGCTGCAGTGCTCGGAAAAGAACGTCTACACCTTGCTCGCCGAGTCCATTGGCAAGCAGCAGTTGTCGTTGGAGCAGGCCCTTGATCTGCCGGAAGATTTGCTCGGTGAAATCCAGGATGCATTTCTGGACGGAGAAGGCGAATTGCCACCCGTTTCCGAGATTGCGCCGCTGTTTACCGGCCGCGTTCCCGAGGGCGTTTTGTACTGCGTAAGGGCCGCTTTGCAGTCGGAATTCGAGATTTGATGTGCCAATTACGACAATGTAACGAATCAGTACATACCGGGTCTTGCCTACTGGCATGGGTCATGCTTAGCTGACTAATAATTAGCCACACTTTATTTTCAGTCTAATCCATGAGTTTTTTATGCCGTTAACCGATCAACACCGTTTTGGCATGCAGTTGGCGCATATGTCCCGAGGATGGCGTGCCGAGCTGGATCGCCGCTTGGCAGGTTTGGGACTGTCCCAGGCACGCTGGCTGGTGCTGCTGCACCTGGCCCGTTTTACCGAACCGCCTACCCAGCGTGAGCTGGCGCAGAGCGTCGGGGTAGAGGGGCCCACCTTGGCCCGTTTGCTCGACAGCCTGGAAAGCCAGGGCCTGGTGCAACGCCAGGCCGTGGTGGAAGACCGCCGCGCCAAGCGCATTGTGCTGTGCGACACCGCGAAGCCGCTGATCGAGCAGATCGAGACCATCGCCACGGCCTTGCGCCATGAGCTGTTTGTGGGTGTCGATGAAGAGGATCTGCGGGTGTGCATGCGGGTGCATGAACACATCCTCGGAAATCTCGAGAAGTCCTGATCCCAAGTACACAGAAGATCAAAAATGTGGGAGCGGGCTTGCTCGCGAAGGCGGAGTGTCAGTGAATACATGTGCTGACTGACACACCGCCTTCGCGAGCAAGCCCGCTCCCACATGGGTTTTGCGGCGTAGTTAGAAGGTTTGCCCCAGGTTCAGGTACACCGCCTGCTGACTGTCATCGTTAAACCCATAACTGAAATTCAACGGCCCCAGCGGCGTATCAAACCCCAGGAAAATACTGGCGGCGTTGATGTACCCGCTGTCGTATTCATTGTCGTTGTTCCAAGCCCGCCCTCGCTCCAGTGATGCGCCCAGGTACAACGGGAAATCCAGCGGCAAATAAGACCGCGGCGTCAGCCGGCGATAGTAGACCGCGCGCATCAGGCTGATGTTCTGCCCGGCAATCGCATCCTCCCGGAAGCCCGACAGCTGCCGCGCGCCCCCCAGCAGGAAGCTGGAAATCACCACGTCCGACTTATCCAGGGTGCGCCCATAGCGCCCGCCGAGGATCAGTGTGTCCGGCCCGCTGCTCATGGCCTTGTCCAGCTTGAACTCCCACTGGCGATAGCGCTGGTCCGAACCCAGCCCCGGTTCGAACTCCCGGAAGGCCAGGCCAATGTCTTCGCCGGTATGGGGGAAGTACACGTTGTCGAACGAGTCGAAGGAGTACTTCAGCTCATAGAAACCCTCGCTGAAGTTGATGCTCGGTGAATTCCGGTCGCCAATGCGCACATCCGCCTTGCCCCAGGCCTCGCCGACGCCGAAACGAATCTCGCCGCTGTTGCCGATCTGCCGGCCCACGTTCAGGCCGAAGCCGTAGCGTTCCAGGCGGTATTCGGAGATCGGGTTATTGTCTTCAATCAGTTCGACGTTCTGCGCCTGGGCACTGATATAGGGCGCGACGAAGTAGCGTGAACCGGTGTCCATCGGCTGATAGAACTCGCTGTACAGCTCCTGCTTGTCCCCGATCTGCACCCGCGTCAGCCATTCGGCGCCGAGGCGGTTGATGCCGTTCATGCGGTAGCTGGCGCCGAGGTTGAAGGCGCTGTCGCCGCGCATGTCATCCGACAGGTTCAGGCCCAGGCGCAGGTAGTCGGTGCCGCTGCGTTTGCCCCGGGCACTGATGACCAGGGTGTTGTCCTTGCCCTTTTTCACCACGCGGTATTGCACCTGTTCGAAGTAATCCAGGCCGTACAGAGTGCCCATGTCGGTTTGCAGGCGGGCCAGGTCCAGGGGCTCGCCGAGGTTCTGGCGGATGTAGTAGCGGATCACCTCGTCGCCCACCTTGGAGTCGTTCTCTACCTTGATTGCGGTGATCACCGGGTTGCGCTCGCCGGGCGTTCGCGCGGCCACCAGCGACGGGTCCACCGGTTCGGCCGGGCGCAGGTGCGCCAGGCGCACGTCGAGTGCGCGGGTGGCGCGGTAGCCCGCGTCGATCATGTCCTTGGCGCGCCCGAAATCCGTCACCCCGTAGGCGGCCAGGGGCGGCTGGATCAGCACGTCGCGGGGCGCCAAGGCCTTGAGTTGTTCTTCGGAATTGCGCCGGGTCATCAGGGTGATGGACTGGTTGAGCACGTCCACCACGGTGTTGAGTTGCTTACGTGAGCGCAGCGGGGTGCCGATGTCGACGACGATGGCGATGTCGACCCCCATTTCCCGCGCCACATCCAGCGGGATGTTATCGGTCATGCCGCCATCCACCAGCAGCCGGCCATCCAGCTCCACCGGGGCAAACACCGCCGGGATCGACATGCTGGCGCGGATCACCTGGGGCAGGTGGCCTTTGCGGAACACCACTTTTTCACCACTGGTGATGTCGGTGGCCACGGCGCGAAAGGGGATCGGCAGCTTGTCGAAATCCCGCACGTTACTGGTGTGGGCGAACATGCTTTCCAGCAGCAAGGCCAGGTTCTGACCCTGGATCACCCCCAGTGGCAGGCCGAGGCTGCCGTCGTCGCGGAAGCTGAGTTTCTGTTTGACCAGGAAATCCCGGTCATCCTGCTTGCGCCGGAATGGCACGTCTTCCCGCGGTGGCGCGTCAGACAGGGCAAGCTTCCAGTCGATGTTCAGCGCGAGTTTTTCCAGCTCGTCGATCTTGTAGCCCGAGGCGTACAGCCCGCCGATCACCGCACCCATGCTGGTGCCGGCAATCGCATCGATGTGGATGCCCTGTTCTTCCAGGGCCTTGAGCACGCCAATGTGCGCCAGGCCACGGGCGGCACCGCCGGAGAGCACCAGGCCGATCTTCGGGCGCGGGTTTTCGACGGCTTGGACGAGGACAGGGAACAGGCACAGCAACAGGCAGGACAACAGGCGGCGCATCATCAATCTCAAGGCAGGACGATAAAGGCCGGTATTATAGCCACTCGATCCTTTCAACCCGCCAAGCAGGAGCCAGTCAATTCATGTCAGCGGCCAAGCCCGAGATTGTCATCACCTATTGCACCCAGTGTCAGTGGCTGCTGCGCGCCGCCTGGCTGGCCCAGGAACTGCTGAGCACGTTCGCCGATGACCTCGGCAAAGTGGCCCTGGAGCCGGCCACCGGCGGTGCGTTTCGGATTACCTGCGACGGTGTGCAGATCTGGGAACGCAAGGCCGACGGGGGCTTCCCGGAAGCCAAGGTGCTCAAGCAAAGAGTGCGCGACCAGATCGACCCACAACGGGACCTGGGGCATAACGACCGTACTCAGTGAACCTCGGCCGTGGTGGCCGGCTGCTTGGCCGGTTTGGCGCCGCCCATCAGCCCGGACACCACGATGGCCACGATGATCAGCGCGCCGCCCATCAGCATGCGCAGGGTCGGCGTTTCAGCAAACAGCAGCCAGGCCGCGGTGATGCCGTACACCGGCTCCATGGCAAACACCACCGCCGCCGTGCGCGCCTTGAGCACCGCGAGGCTGGCGACAAACAGGCTATGGGCCAGGCCGGTGCAGAACACCCCGAGCAGGCCGATCCACAGCCAGTCCAGTGGTCGCACTTCGGCCAGCCCGGGCGCGGCGACGGGCAACAGGCACAGCGCTACCACCACGTTCTGGCACAAGGCGGCCTGCACCGGCGGGATGCGCCCACTGGCGCGGTTGTTCAGCGACAGCAGCGAGAACAACAACCCGGAGCCGACCGCCCACAACAAGCCGCTGGTGGCCTGGCTGGCGAGATTGAAATCCGGCGTGACCAGCACCAGGCCGATGCTCACCAGCACCACCAGCAGGATCTCGTTGGCGCGAATCCGCTCGCGGAAAATCAGGCCTTCGAGAATCACCGTGAACGCCGGGAAGGTGGCGAAGCCCAAGGTGGCGATGGCCACACCGGCGACCTTTACCGCAATAAAGAAACTCACCCAATGCCCGGCCAGCAGCAGGCCGCTGACCAGCAGGCGGCGCCAGTCGCGGGCTTGCAGCTTCTGCCAGGGCGTGTTGCTGGCAAAGCGCGCAAAGATCGCCAGGGCAATGACCGCGAACGCGGCGCGGCCGAACACGATAATCGCCGGCGAAGCGGCCGCCAGTTTGCCGAACACACCAGTGAGGCCAAACATCAATGCGCCGATATGCAGGGCGCCGAGGGCTGTGCGGGGAGTCATTGCGATCCTTAAACGACGGGTTTACAGGATCGCAGTCTAGAGGGTTGCAGGCATTCGCGTCTGTCGTTGGGCTCGCGGCTTTTGTCGCAGGACTCTTGCTTGGTGAAGATCCCTGTGGGAGCTGGCTTGCCTGCGATGCAGACAACTCGGTCGTTCAGATAGCGCGCGGTGATGCTATCGCAGGCAAGCCAGCTCCTACACCGGGCGGTGCTCGTCTGAAGGCTCGGGGCGAGAGGCCAAACTCGCGCAACATCGCCGCAGCAAATGCACTTTGCGAACCATAGCCCACCCGCGCGGCAATCTCGCCGATCGGCAGCTGGCTGTCGCGCAGCAGGCCGCGGGCCATCTGCAAGCGACGGGTGCGGATGTAGTCCATCGGCGTCTGCCCGCTTTCCGCGATAAACCGTGCATGCAGGCGGGCGACGGACAGGTCGGCGAGCTTCGCCAGGTCCGCCACTTGCAGTGGGTGCGCGGCGTGCCGCTGGATATGCGCATCGAACGCGGCATAGGGCAGGCGCTTGCCCACCGGCGGCTGCGCAAGGTTGAGGCTGGCCAGCAGCAATACGGCGCCTTGCTGGGCGATCAGCGGATCGTCCACCGGGCTGCTTGCCAGCCATTGCACCAGTTGGCTTTGGCGATTGTCGAGGGTCAGGTGTGCGCACCGGTCGAGCAAGCGGCGGCTGGCGTCGGCATGCTCGCCCAGGGACTGCGCCAGCCAGTGCTCATCGGGCACGTCCAGCACCAGGCAGCGGCTGCCATCGCGACTGCGGCATGCGTGATGGGCGGAGTAGGGCAGCACCATCACACTGCTGTGCTGAACCTGGCCGCCCCGGCCATCCACCTCGAAGTCCAGGTGCCCGGACAGGCCAAACACCAGCTGTGCATGGTCGTGGCTATGGGCGATAGGCGCATCGGGGTAGTGGCGTAGCGTGAGGTTGGGTCTCATCGCAGTCTCCTGGGCAGGCCCGCAGTTTACATCGCTTCGCCGCCTGTGGGCGCTGTCATCAGACTGACGCAACACTGTCATGGGCTATTAATCCCGTGGGCGCAAGCTCGCGAAAACACCGTGAGGCATGCCCATGACCAGCGCCGAACTCGCCAAACCCAGCCGCAAGCAACGCGTGCGTACCCTGTGGATTTCCGACGTGCATTTGGGCACTCGGGATTGCCAGGCCGAACACCTCTCGCATTTCCTCAAGGGCTACCACGCCGACAAGGTCTACCTGGTGGGCGACATCATCGACGGCTGGAAGCTGCGCAGCGGCATGTATTGGCCCCAGGCCCACACCAACGTGATCCGCCGCCTGCTGACCATGAGCAAGCGCGGCACCGAGGTGATCTACGTCACCGGCAACCACGATGAATTCCTGCGGCGTTATTCGAAGCTGATCCTTGGCAATATCCAGTTGGTGGACGAAGCGGTGCACGTGACTGCCGATGGCCGGCATTTGCTGGTGATCCATGGCGACCAGTTCGACGTGATCACCCGGTATCACCGCTGGCTGGCGTTCCTTGGCGATTCGGCCTACGAATTCACCCTCACGCTCAACCGCTGGTTGAACCACTGGCGGGCGCGCTATGGCTACGGCTATTGGTCGTTGTCGGCGTACCTCAAGCACAAGGTCAAGACGGCGGTGAGCTTTATCAGTGATTTTGAAGAAGCGATCGCCCATGAAGTGACCAAGCGCGAATTGCATGGTGTGGTGTGCGGGCACATCCACCATGCGGAGATTCGCAAGGTGGGCGAGGTGGACTACCTCAATTGCGGGGATTGGGTGGAGTCGTGCACGGCGCTGATCGAGCACTGGGACGGGCATATCGAGCTGTATCGATTGGCGGATGCCCAGGCGAAAGAGGCACAGCTAAAGGCCGAAATGGTCGCGGGCTAAGCCTCAAACCCACAGACTCACTCGGTCTAAATGTGGGAGCGGGCTTGCTCGCGAATGCGGTGGGTCAGTCACCAGATAATTCGACTGACCCACCGCATTCGCGAGCAAGCCCGCTCCCACATTTGGAGCCGGTTTCTTCAGTCAGGTGTGGGAAACATCCGCGATGGCTTCGGCCAACAGCGTCAACCGCGTCGCATCAATCCCCGCCACGTTCGCACGCCCGGAATTGACCATATACACGCTGTGCTTGTCCCGCAGTTGCTTCACCTGGTCCGCACTCAACCCGGTATAGGAAAACATCCCGCGTTGCGCCGCGATGTGCGCAAACCGCTCCGACAACCCATGGGGCGCCAACGCCTCCACCAGCCCGGAGCGCAACTGCGCAATCCGCGCCCGCATCGCTTCCACTTCCTCGGCCCACTGCTTTTTCAGCCCGGCGTCACCGAGAATCGTCGCCACCACAGCAGCACCATGGTCCGGCGGCGTCGACCACAAGTTACGCGCAATGAACGCCAGCTGGCTGCGCACATCCGTCAGTTTCTCGGCGTCCGCCGCGCACACAATCAACGCGCCGACACGGTCGCTGTACAAGCCGAAGTTCTTCGAGCAGGAACTGGTGATCAGCACTTCAGGCAGCTCAGCCGCGAACAGCCGCACGGCCCATGCATCCTGTTCCAGGCCATCGCCAAAACCCTGATACGCAAAGTCGATCAGCGGCAGCAACTGACGTTCCTGGACGATCTTCAGCACCTGGCGCCAGTCATCGTGGGACAGGTCGAAACCGGTCGGGTTGTGGCAGCAGGCGTGCAGCAGCACCACATCGCCCTCAGGCACCGTCGACAGGGTGGCCAGCATTGCCGCTACGTCCAGACGATTGTCGCTGCCCACGTACGGGTAATGGCTGACCTTGAGCCCGGCCTTGGCGAAGATGGTTTCGTGGATCGGCCAGGTCGGGTTGCTCAGCCATACGCCACGGCCGGGCAGGCTGTGGGCGATAAAGTCGGCGCTCAGGCGCAGCGCGCCGGTGCCGCCAGGCGTCTGGGTGGCGCCGGCGCGGCGTTCACTCAGCAGTGGCGAACCGGCGCCCAGCACCAGCTCGCTGATCAGCGAGCCGAACGCGGCGTTGCCATGGCCGCCGATGTAGGTCTTGGTGGTTTGTTGCTCCACCAGGCGCTGCTCGGCCAGTTTCACCGAATGCGGGATCGGCGTCAGGCCCTGGTCGTCCTTGTACACGCCCACGCCGAGGTCGAACTTGAGCGGGTTCGGGTCCTGGGCATACAGCTCCATCAGCCCGAGGATCGGGTCTCCGGGCACCCGGCCAATTGCGTCGAAATGCATTACTTGCGGCCCTCGGCATCCTTGGCCACTTCGTCGGTGCGCGCGGCCATGATGAAGTCGTTGCGGTGCAGGCCCTTGATGGAGTGGCTCCACCAGGTCACGGTGACTTTGCCCCATTCGGTGAGCAGGCCCGGGTGATGGCCTTCAGCTTCGGAGATCGCGCCCACGGCGTTGGTGAAGGCCAGGGCGAATTTGAAATTCTTGAACAGGAAGACCTTTTCCAGCTGCATCACGCCATCGCGTACTTCGATGTTCCAGTCGGGGATCTGCTTGATCAGCACCGGCAACTCTTCGTCGCTGACTTGCGGGGCGTCGGCGCGGCAGGCTTCGCAGTGGGCTTGGTTCAACGTGGTCATGTGGGTATTCCTGAAATCGAGTATTTGGAAACGGTCGTCAGTAGCGTCACCCTAAAGCAACGCGGGGCCAGGGAACAGACTCACCTGGCCCTAAAAGCCGCAGTTCAAGCCGCTTTTGGCTTGGGCGGGAACTTCGGTGCGTGCAGCCCCAACTGCATCCCGCGTTCGACCATGCCCATGATGTCTTCCTGCGCCACTTCGAACAGGCGCTTGAGGTTGGGCAGGGCGAAGTACACGGGTTGCAGGATGTCGATGCGATATGGCGTGCGCATCGCTTCGAGCGGGTCGAAGGCTTGATGCTCGGGCACGTCCGAGAGGCAGTACACGGTCTCCTTGGGCGAAGACAGGATGCCGCCACCGTAGATGCGCCGGCCTTCGGGCGTGTCCACCAGGCCGAACTCGATGGTCATCCAGTACAGGCGCGCCAGGTACACGCGCTGTTCCTTGGTGGCGGCCAGGCCGAGCTTGCCGTAGGTGTGGGTGAATTCCGCGAACCAGGGGTTGGTCAGCAGTGGGCAATGGCCGAAGATCTCGTGAAAAATGTCCGGTTCCTGCAGGTAATCCAGCTCTTCACGGGTACGAATAAACGTCGCCACCGGAAACTGCTTGTTGGCGAGCAATTCGAAAAAAGTCTGGAAGGGGATCAGCGCCGGCACCCGGGCGACTTGCCAGCCCGTGGTCTCGGCCAGCACTTTGTTGACTTCCGCCAGCTGTGGAATGCGGTCGTGGGGCAGGCCGAGCTTGTCGATGCCGTCCAGGTATTCCTGGCAGGCGCGGCCCTCGATCACTTTCAGTTGGCGCGTGATCAAGGTGTTCCACACCGCGTGTTCTTCGGGCGGGTAGTCGATAAAACCGTTCGCGTCGGGCTCGCGGGCCACGTACTGCGTCTGCTTCATACTGCTCTCCTGCTAGGCATTCGTTCTTGTTATGTCCTGGGATGAGCCTATTGATACGCCGCCTGGGCCAGGAAGCCATCCTCCTGCGCCATGCTTTTGTAGGAAAAGTTACTGAGATTCGTAAAGTTTTCGTTACGGCTGAGGCAATTCGTTCTCCCTGTGGCGTATTTTGGGTGTGAATCGCCTCGCAGCTGTCACATAATCTTGACGATTATCTGCGGCCAGCGGCAAAAAGACGCAGCGACTCCACCTCTTCGGGCCTTCTCATGCGTATCAAAGTGCATTGCCAGAACCGCATCGGCATCCTGCGGGACATCCTCAACCTGCTGGTGGAGTACGGCGTGAACGTTGCCAAGGGCGAGGTCGGTGGCGAGCACGGCAACGCCATCTACCTCTATTGCCCGAACCTGGTGAACCTGCAGTTCCAGGCATTGCGCCCGCAGTTCGAGGCGATTGCCGGGGTATTTGGCGTCAAGCGGGTAGGGCTGATGCCCAGCGAGCGTCGGCATATGGAGCTCAACGCGCTGCTGGGGGCGCTGGAGTTTCCGGTGCTGTCCATCGACATGGGCGGCTCCATCGTCGCGGCCAACCGCGCGGCGGCGCAGTTGCTCGGAGTACGGGTGGATGAGGTGCCGGGCATTCCGTTGTCACGCTACGCCGAAGATTTCGATTTGCCGGAACTGGTACGGGCCAGCAAATCGCGAATCAACGGCCTGCGGGTCAAGGTCAAGGGCGATGTATTCCTGGCCGATATTGCGCCGCTGCAATCCTCCGAGCATGACGACAGCGAAGCCATGGCCGGCGCCGTACTGACCCTGCACCGCGCCGACCGGGTGGGTGAGCGTATCTACAATGTGCGCAAGCAGGAACTGCGCGGCTTCGACAGCATTTTCCAAAGCTCCAGGGTCATGGCCGCCGTGGTGCGTGAGGCTCGGCGCATGGCACCGTTGGATGCGCCTCTATTAATAGAAGGCGAAACCGGCACCGGCAAAGAGTTGCTGGCCCGCGCTTGTCACCTGGCCAGCCCACGCGGCCAGTCGCCGTTGATGGCGCTCAACTGCGCCGGTTTGCCCGAGTCCATGGCCGAGACCGAGTTGTTCGGCTATGGTCCCGGCGCCTTTGAAGGGGCGAGGGCGGAGGGCAAGTTGGGACTGCTGGAGCTGACGGCGGGCGGTACGTTGTTTCTCGACGGCGTCGGCGAAATGAGCGCGCGGTTGCAGGTGAAGTTGCTGCGCTTTCTGCAGGACGGCTGCTTTCGCCGTGTAGGCAGTGATGAAGAGGTGTACCTGGATGTGCGGGTGATCTGCGCGACCCAGGTGGACCTTTCCGAACTGTGCGCCCGGGGCGAATTCCGCCAGGACCTTTACCATCGTCTCAATGTGCTCTCGCTGCATATCCCGCCGCTACGCGAGTGCCTCGACGGTTTGCCGCCGCTGGTGGAGCACTTCCTGGATCAGGCCAGCCGGCAGATCGGCTGCCCGCTGCCCAAGCTCGCACCGGCGGCGATGGAACGCCTCAGCCATTACCACTGGCCGGGGAATGTGCGGCAGTTGGAGAACGTGCTGTTCCAGGCGGTTTCGCTGTGTGAGGGCGGCACCGTCAAGGCCGAGCACATTCGCCTGCCGGACTATGGCGTGCGCCAGCCGCTGGGGGATTTTTCCCTGGAAGGCGGGTTGGAGGAGATCGTCGGGCGCTTTGAAAAGGCGGTGCTGGCGCAGTTGTATGCCGAACATCCC
Organism: Pseudomonas sp. GP01-A4; assembly: GCF_058780865.1. NCBI lineage: Bacteria > Pseudomonadati > Pseudomonadota > Gammaproteobacteria > Pseudomonadales > Pseudomonadaceae > Pseudomonas > Pseudomonas sp. GP01-A4. Next base: position 60,313 of record NZ_JBYSWF010000002.1, on the reverse strand, counting down.
AGCAGCCGTCTGTTGGGCAAGCGGCTGGGCGTGTCCCACACCACCATCGCCAACAAATTGCGCGACTACGAAGTCGTCAAAGCCGAACGCGGTTAAGCCTGTGGGAGCTGGCTTGCCTGCGATAGCGGCGGGTCAGCAAAACAAGTGGTAGCTGATACACCGCCATCGCAGGCAAGCCAGCTCCTACAGTTGATCTTTGTCGGTCTTGATACCTGCACTTGCCGTTAGCGGCATAAGTCCGCCGTTTTTTCGACTCTCTTCCTGCTGCCCTCAGCTGCCACCTGCCGGCAAACCCCCGCCCCGCCTGGACTTTTCCTCATTTCAAAAAGTTGGTTCGCAAATTGCTTAAGCCTCATCAGTACAGCGGTGGGCGGCAAGCGTCCGTCAGAAAGAGGAAAGAGCGTGGATAAGTACCTTTACGTGGCAATGACCGGCGCCAGCCAGAATGCACTGGCGCAGAAGGCCCACGCCAACAACTTGGCGAACGTTTCCACCAATGGTTTCCAGCGTGACCTGGAACAGGCGCGCTCGATGCCGGTGTTCGGTGACAGCTTTCCGGCGCGGGCCTTTGCCTTGACCGAGCGCCCAGGCACGGACTTTTCCCCTGGCGCGATGATTGAAACCGGCCGTGACCTCGATGTGGCCGTCAGCGGTGATGGCTGGATGGCCGTGCAAAACCCGGATGGCGGTGAGTCCTACGTGCGCAGCGCCAGCATGAACGTCGATGCGCTGGGCGTGCTGCGGGCCGGCAACGGTATGCCGATCATGGGCAACGGCGGCCCGATTGCCGTGCCGCCCCAGCAGCAGATCGAAGTCGGCCAGGACGGCACCATCAGCATCCGCGCCATGGGCGAAGGCCCGCGGGTGATGGCTGAAGTGGACCGGATCAAGCTGGTGCAGCCCGACCTCAAGAACATGACCAAGGGCCTCGACGGTACCATCCACACCAAGGATGGCCAGCCGGCCCAGGCCGATGCCAACGTCAAGCTGACGTCGGGCTTCCTGCAGGCGAGCAACGTGAACGCCGTCGAAGAAATGACGGCAGTCCTGGCCCTGTCCAAGCAGTTCGAATTGCACATCAAGATGATGAACAGCGCCAAAGAAGACGACCAGGCCATGACCCGCGTCCTGGCGATGAGCTGATAGCAGCCACACACTAATTTTTGTAGCGCGGCGCCATAAAACAGGCGCACGAAGGAGAAGAACATGCTTCCGGCTCTATACGTTGCCAAGACAGGCCTGTCCGCCCAGGACACCAACCTGACCACCATTTCCAACAACCTGGCCAACGTGTCGACCACGGGTTTCAAACGTGACCGCGCCGAGTTCCAGGACTTGCTCTATCAGATCAAGAAGCAGCCTGGCGCCCAGTCGACCCAGGACAGCGAATTGCCGTCGGGCCTGCAACTGGGTACCGGTGTGGCAATCGTTGGCACCCAGAAGAACTTCAGCGCCGGTAACCTGCAGCAGACCGGCCAGCCACTCGACCTGGCAGTCAACGGCAAGGGTTTCTTCCAGATCCTGCAGCCGGACGGCACCACCACCTACACCCGTGACGGTACGTTCCACCTGGACTCCAACGGCCAGGTCGTGACCGCCAATGGCTTCGCGCTGGAGCCGGCGATTGTCGTGCCGAACAACGCCCAGACCTTCACCGTCGGCAACGACGGCACCGTGTCGATCACCGTGGCCGGCAACCCGGCGTCCCAGGTGATCGGCAACCTGCAAACCGCCGACTTCATCAACCCAGCCGGCCTGCAGGCGATCGGTAACAACCTGTTCCTGGAAACCGCGTCCAGCGGCGCGCCGCAAATCGGCACCCCGGGCCTCAACGGTTTTGGTACCACCCTGCAAAGCACCCTGGAAACGTCCAACGTCAGCACCGTTGAAGAGATGGTCAACATGATCACCACTCAGCGCGCCTACGAGATGAACTCCAAGGTGATTTCCACCGCCGACCAGATGCTTTCGTTCGTAACGCAGAATCTGTAATCAAGTCTATGGGGCGCCCTTGAAGGCGCCTGCAACACCGTGAGGTATGGGTCATGAATCGCTATGTTTCTGTTCTGGCATTGAGTGGGATTGCTGTGCTCGCGGGCTGTGTCGCCCCGACGCCTAAGCCCAATGACCCGTACTATGCGCCGGTGTTGCCGCGCACGCCGTTGCCGGCGGCCGCCAACAATGGCTCGATCTACCAGGCCGGGTTCGAACAGAACCTGTACAGCGACCGCAAGGCCTTCCGGGTCGGTGACATCATCACCATCACGCTGAACGAGAAGACCCAGGCGAGCAAGAACGCCAACTCGCAGATCGGCAAGACCAGCAAGACCAGCATCGGCCTGACTTCATTGTTTGGCGGTGTACCGAACACCAACAACCCGCTGGGCAGCGGTGACCTGAGCCTGGACGCCGGCTACAGCGGCGACCGTGCCACCAACGGCAAGAGTGCGGCAGGGCAGGGCAACAGCCTGACCGGTTCGATCACCGTGACCGTGGCCGACGTGCTGCCCAACGGCATCATCGCCGTACGCGGCGAGAAGTGGATGACCCTCAACACCGGTGACGAACTGGTGCGCATTGCGGGCATGGTTCGCGCCGACGATATCTCCACCGACAACACCGTGCCGTCGACACGGATTGCCGATGCACGCATCACCTACTCGGGTACGGGTTCGTTTGCTGACGCCAGTCAGCCGGGCTGGTTTGACCGTTTCTTCCTTAGCCCGCTGTTCCCTTTCTAGGTGATCACTTTGAACTTCAAACAGCTGATGGCTGCGATGTTGCTGCTGGCCCTGAGCGCAGGCGCCCAGGCCGAGCGCTTGAAAGACATCGCGAGCATTTCCGGCGTGCGGTCCAACCAGCTGATCGGCTACGGCCTGGTGGTGGGGCTTAACGGCACCGGTGACCAGACCACCCAGACCCCGTTCACCCTGCAGACCTTCAACAACATGCTCTCGCAGTTCGGCATCAAGGTACCGCCGGGCTCGGGCAACGTGCAGTTGAAGAACGTCGCGGCGGTGTCCATCAGCGCTGACTTGCCGCCGTTCGCCAAGCCGGGGCAGGTGGTCGATATCACCGTCTCGTCCATGGGTAACTCGAAAAGCCTGCGCGGCGGCACCTTGCTGATGACGCCGCTAAAAGGTATCGACGGCAACGTCTACGCCATTGCCCAGGGCAACCTGGTGGTGGGTGGCTTTGATGCCGAAGGCCGCGACGGTTCGAAGATCACCGTCAACGTGCCGTCGGCCGGGCGGATTCCCGGTGGTGCCTCGGTGGAGCGCACCGTGCCCAGCGGCTTCAACCAGGGCAACAGCCTGACCCTGAACCTCAACCGCTCTGACTTCACCACCGCCAAGCGCGTGGTCGACAAGATCAATGAGCTGCTCGGCCCGGGCGTGGCCCAGGCCATCGATGGCGGCTCGGTTCGTGTGACGGCACCGCTGGACCCAAGCCAGCGTGTGGACTACCTGTCTCTGCTGGAAAACCTTGAGGTTGACCCGGGCCAGGCGGTGGCGAAAGTCATCATCAACTCGCGGACCGGCACCATCGTGATCGGCCAGAACGTCAAGGTTTCGCCAGCGGCCGTGACCCACGGCAGCCTGACCGTGACCATCACCGAAGACCCGATCGTCAGCCAGCCTGGCCCGTTGTCCAACGGCCAGACTGCCGTGGTACCCCGTTCGCGGGTGAATGCCCAGCAAGAAGCCAAGCCGATGTTCAAGTTCGGCCCCGGCACCACCCTGGACGAGATTGTCCGTGCGGTGAACCAGGTGGGCGCAGCGCCCGGCGACTTGATGGCGATCCTCGAAGCATTGAAACAGGCCGGCGCCTTGCAAGCCGACCTGATCGTGATCTGACGCCATGGCCATGGACATGCGCAAGAGCGGCCTGACCAGCACGGCGGATTCGGGTTCCTATTCCGACCTCAACCGGCTTAACCAGTTGAAGGTCGGCGACAAGAACAGCGACGGCAACATGCGCAAGGTCGCGCAGGAATTTGAGTCGCTGTTTCTCGGCGAGATGCTCAAGTCCATGCGTTCGGCCACCGAAGCCCTGGGCAAGGACAACCCGCTGAATACCCCGGCGGCCAAGCAGTACCAGGAAATGTACGACCAGCAGTTGGCGGTTTCCCTGTCTCGCGAGGGCGGCGGTATCGGCCTGGCGGACGTGCTGCTGCGCCAGATGCAAAAGAACAAACCGGTGGACGCCCAGGCGGCCACCCTGCAAGGCCCGGCTGCGCCCGCGAAGAAGGTGGATGTGCCGACTGAAATTGCCGCCGGTACCAAGGCCGATGGCCCGCTGGGCCGCAGCAATGGTCAGCGGCCATTGTGGGCGTACCGCGTGGCGGTGCCTGAAGGCACCAACTCCCACGCCAACGACATGGCGCTGATGAACCAGCGACGCATCTCGTTGCCGAGCAAGCTGACGGATCGCCTGCTGGCCGGCATCGTGCCGGGTGCCGAGGCTACCACTGCCGCCAAGGCCGCGCCGCTGCGCAACAGCGCTGCCGATGATGGCGTGGTCAACAGCACCGCCCGCAGCCTTGCCGCCATACCGCCTCGCGGGCAGATGCAGGTTTACGGCCGCGCCGTCGCCCAGCCACCGCTGGCACCGGCGAAGAAAGCCTTCAGCTCGCAGGATGAATTTGTCGCCACCATGTTGCCGATGGCCAAGCAGGCCGCCGCGCGGATTGGCGTCGACCCACGCTACCTGGTGGCCCAGGCCGCCCTGGAAACCGGTTGGGGTAAATCGGTGATGCGTGCCGAGGATGGCACCAGCAGCCACAACCTGTTCGGTATCAAGGCCGGCCAGAGTTGGCAGGGCGAACAGGCCCGGGCGATCACCAGCGAGTTTCGCGATGGCGCGATGGTCAAGGAGACGGCGCAGTTCCGTTCCTACAATTCCTACCAGGATAGCTTCCATGACCTGGTGACGTTGCTGCAAAGCAATGATCGCTATAAAGAAGTTGTGAAATCAGCCGACAACCCGGAACAGTTTGTGCGCGAGTTGCAAAAAGCCGGTTATGCAACCGACCCGGATTACGCCAGCAAGATTTCGCAGATCGCAAAAACGATGAACAGCTACCAGAACTACGCTGCCGCGGGCGCTTCCACTCATTTATAAGGTCTGAATCATGAGTTTGCTCAATATCGGGATGTCGGGGCTCAATGCCGCCCAGGGATCGTTGTCGGTCTTAAGTAACAACATCGCCAACGTCAACACCCCGGGATACTCGCGTCAACAGAGCGCTCAGACCGCGAATGCGTCGAACGCCTACGGCGGCGTATTTATCGGCACCGGTACGACCCTGGCGGACGTGCGTCGGGTGTACAACCAGTTTCTCACCACGGCTTACCAGAACAGCACGGCACTCGACAGCGATGCCAACGCCTACCTGGACCAGGCCAGTGCCATCGACAAGACCTTGTCGGATTCCAACACCGGCATGTCTTCGGTGCTCAGTGCCTTTTTCGCGGCGGCGCAGACGGCTTCTGCCACCCCGGGCGACGTGTCCGCGCGCCAATTGCTGCTGACCAGCGCCCAGACCCTGAGCAACCGCTTCAACTCCATTTCCGGCCAGTTGAACCAGCAGAAACAAACGATCAACAGCCAGTTGAGCACCATGACGGACCAGGTCAACAAGCTGACGTCCTCGATCGCCTCGCTCAACAAGCAGATTGCCCAGGCCCAGGGGACTTCCAGCAGTGCGCCGGCCAACCTGCTGGACTCGCGTGACGAAGCGGTGCGCTCGCTCAACGAGCTGATCGGCGTTACGGCCACGGAAAAAAACGGACAGTTCAGTATTACGACCGGTACGGGGCAGTCGCTGGTGGAAGGCGGGATATCCAATAATATCTCTGCGGTACCGAGTAGCACCGACAATAGCCAGTACACCATCCAGCTCTCGATGGGCGACTCGTCCATTGACCTTGGCAATGTGGTCACCGGCGGCAGTATCGGTGGCTTGCTGCGCTATCGCAGTGACGTGCTGATGCCGGCCATCAATGATCTGGGGCGCATCGCGATTGCCACGGCAGACACGATCAACAACCAGTTGGGCCAGGGCCTGGACCTCAACGGCGAATTCGGTTCGTCGCTGTTCACCGATATCAACAGCGCGGCGGCGATTTCCCAGCGTAGCCAAGGGGCCGCCGGCAACAGCGCGGGGTCTGGCAACCTGAATGTCACGATCAAGGACAGCAGCCAGCTGACGACCTACGACTACAAAGTCACGTTTACCAGTGGTAACCAGTACAACGTCGTCCGCTCGGACGGCAAGGCCATGGGTTCGTTCGACACCACCACCACGCCGCCGCCGGTGATTGATGGCTTTACCCTGGCACTGGACGGCAAAGGGCCCATGGCTGCCGGTGACAGCTTCAAGGTCAGCCCCACGGCCAACGGGGCCACGGGCATCGGTGTCGACCTGAAGGACGTCAACAAGCTCGCCTTCGCGGGCCCCTTGGCGGGGAACGCAAGCAAGACCAACACCGGCACCGGTACGTTCACACCGCCTCAGCTGACTGTGCCGCTGGATATTCATGGCGGCGCTGATACCGCCCAGTTGCGCGCCGGCATCGAAAACTCCATGCCGGTAAAAATGCTCTTTGGCAAGCCGGCCGCCGACGGCACCCAGTCGTATACGGTGAGCGACGCGCAAGGCAATCCGATCGGTAGTGGCACCATCATCCCGGGCCAGGGCAACAAGATCAGCATCAACGTACCGATGCGCGATGCCTCCGGTGCGTTGATCCCGGGCAAAAGCTTCAACTTCGACACCACGGTCGGCGGCTCGCCTGCCAATGGTGACAGCACGACTTTCTCGTTCAACGCTTCGGGCACCTCCGACAACCGCAACGCCCAGCAATTGCTGGACTTGCAGACCAAGGCCACCGTAGGCGCCAGCGACGGCAGCCCGGGTGTGAGCCTGGTCAGCGCCAACGCCCGACTCGTGTCGCAGGTGGGCTCAAAAGCCAGCCAGGCCGCTACCGACTCCACCGCGACGGGTGCGCTGTTGGCAGCGAACAAGGCGGCCAGCAACTCGGTGTCCCAGGTCAACCTGGATGAAGAGGCGGGTGACATGATCAAGTTCCAGCAGTACTACACCGCGTCGTCGCAGATCATCAAGGCTGCGCAAGAAACTTTCAGCACACTGATTAATGCCCTTTAAAGGAGTCTGGGACGATGCGTATTTCTACACAGCAGTATTTCGACACCAGCGCCAGCAAGTACCAGACGAACTATTCCGGTGTGGTGAAAGCCCAGGACCAGGCGAGCAGCGGTATCCGGGTGCAGACCGCCTCCGATGACCCGGTCGCCGCCGCGCGCTTGCTGCAATTGCAGCAACAGAAAGACATGCTTGGCCAGTTCAACGGCAACATCAACACCCTGCAGAACTCGCTGACCAACGAAGAATCGGTGTTAAAGAGCATCAACACCGCCTTGCAGCGCGGTAATGAACTGGCGCTGCGTGCGGCCAACCAGTCCCTGAGCGATGACGATCGTAAATCCATCGCCAGCGAAGTGGGCGCGCTTGAGGACCAGGTGCTGGGCTTGCTCAACTCCAAGGATGCCAACGGCAACTACATGTTTTCCGGGTCGAAAACCGACACGCCGCCTTACATCCGCAATAACGACGGCACCTACACGTATCAGGGTGACGAGACGCCGCTGAGCTTGCAGATCTCGGACAATCTGTCGATGGCGGGGGGCGACACCGGTAAGTCGATGATGGAAAGTTCGACCAACACCGGTCGCACCCAGGCTACGTTGTTGCCGCCTGCGGTCAATGACGGCAAGGTCGCGGTATCGGCGGGCACGGTGACCTCCGGTGTCACCTACACCAAGAGTTTTACCGACGGCCAGCCCTACAAGCTGACCTTCAGCAGCAGCACGCAGTATTCCGTGACCGACAAGGACGGCAACGACGTTACCTCGGAGATTCCCGGCAACGGCACTTTCGACGCGACCAAAGAGGGCGCATCCAGCGTCAACCTGCGCGGCGTCAAGTTCGATATCAGCCTGACGCTCGGCGCGGACGTTGCGCCCGGCGCTGACTCCGACGCACTGGTGGCGGGCAAGGCGTTCACCCTGCAATCCAAGCCGGACACCTTCAGTGCTTCGCGTTCGCCAGGCAACGCGTCGACTGCACAAGTGACCGGTGGCCAGGTGACGGATCAGGCGGCCTACGCCAGCACCTTCCCTGATACCGGTGCGGTGATCAAATTCACCAGCGGCACCACGTATGAGGTGTATGCGCAGCCCTACAGTCCGAACAGCAAGACCATCGCGACCGGCACCATGGCTGCCGGTGCCACCTCGATCAACGCGGCCGGCGTGACGTTCGACATCAGTGGTGCGCCAGGGGCGGGCGACCAGTTTGCGGTCAGCGCCGTCAGCAACAAGAACGAAAACGCCCTGGACACGTTGAGCCAATTGCGCAAAGCCCTGGAAACGCCGGCTGACGGCAACCTGGTCGCGCAGAACAACCTCAAGGATGTGGTGGCCAAAACCATCGGCAACCTGAACAACGCCAGTTCACAGATTGACCAGGTGCGCGGCTCCATTGGTGCTCGCCAGAATGCCCTGGATCTTCAAACAGATGAAAACACCAGCCTGGGGACTGCCAATACCAACACCATGAGTTCCTTGGGCAACGTTGACATGGGTCAGGCGGCGATCAACCTGCAGCTTCAGCAAACCATGTTGCAGGCCTCTCAGTTGGCCTTTGTGAAAATCTCTCAGTTGAGCCTGTTCAACAAAATGTGATGTCCGCAGCTGCAAACCGGCGGCTCACCCTGGAAACGGGGTGGGCCGTTGTGGTTTTTGGCGTTTGTATGTCCCCGTGTTTCGCACAAAGCGCAGAAAATTGAGTGACCTGTGAGTCATAAAGCGCATCTTCACTGTATCGTGTGAAAAGGATAGGTCGTCGCCAGGTCTCTGCGAGGGCCTGCCGCCAGGGTAAAAAGGCGGTTTTCGGCGAGTTTTTTGCGGGGTCATCCCCATTATTGTCAGCACCCGGCGACGTGTCTCGCGGGGTGTTCTCCAGCTATTTAGTATTGGGAAGCCACAATGATTGGCATAAAAAGCATCGCCAGTTACGTGCCGGCAGACGGGATTGATAACTACGCCCAGGGTGCCAAATTCGCCAAGGATGAAGAATTCATCATTGGCAAGATCGGTTCGGCGTTCCTGCCGCGCAAGGATGCCGCGCAGGAAACCTCCGATCTGTGCGTCGAGGCGGTCAACGCCTTGTTTGCCAACAACCCCGATTTGAAGCGCGAGTCCATCGATGCGCTGATCGTCGTTACCCAGAACGGCGACGAAGAGGGCTTGCCTCACACCGCCGCCATCGTCCAGGACAAGCTGGGCCTGCCGACGCACGTGGCGGCGTTCGATATTTCCCTGGGCTGCTCGGGCTACGTCTACGGCATCTATGCGATGAAGGGCTTCATGGAGGCTACCGGCCTGAAGAATGGCCTGCTGGTGACCGCCGATCCGTACTCGAAGATCGTCGACCCGGAAGACCGCAACACCACCATGCTGTTCGGCGATGCCGCTACCGCCACCTGGATGGGTGAAGACGCGCCGTGGCAGTTGGGCAAGTCCAAGTTCGGCACTGACGGTTCCGGTGCGCCGCACTTGAAGGTCAGCGATGGCGTGTTCTTCATGAACGGCCGCCAGGTGTTCAACTTCGCCTTGCTCAAGGTGCCGGCGCATTTGCACGAGCTGCTCAACGAATCGGACCTTAAGGCTGACGAGATCGATGCGTTCTGCATCCACCAGGGCAGTGCGGCGATTGTCGACGCCGTGGCCCGACGTTTCGAAGACGCGCCGGTGGACAAGTTCATCAAGGACATGGTCGAGACCGGCAACACCGTGTCCTCGAGCATTCCGCTGCTGCTGGAAAAGCACATGCTCGACTCCACCTGGAAGCGCGTCGCCATCAGTGGTTTTGGTGTGGGGCTGTCCTGGGGTTCGGCGATTTTGCACCGCCCTTGACGACTTAAAGGCGCTGCACAAAAAAACGCCCATGATCGAAAGATCCTGGGCGTTTTTTATTTGGCGCCAGAAAGCCAACAATTGCTGGGGTTTGGGCTATCGTAAATGCTTGAATTAAAAGGGGTGGCACGGCGCCAGTAAAAAAAATCAAAAAAGTCCTCAAGCAACCTGCTTTCACGACGATAACTATTACGAAGGTTCTCTAGGCCACACCCGGCGGTTGCCAGGGCCGGAAGCCGCAGTACACCACCCACGAGGATTTCGTCATGGCATTAACAGTAAACACCAACCTTGCTTCGTTGACCGTTCAGAACAACCTGAACAAGGCTTCCAGCGCACTGCAAACTTCCATGCAGCGCCTGTCCTCCGGCCTGCGTATCAACAGCGCCAAAGACGATGCGGCCGGCCTGCAAATCGCTGGTCGTCTGACCAGCCAGATCAATGGCCTGGGCGTTGCCATCAAGAACGCCGGTGACGGTAACTCCATCGCGCAAACTGCTGAAGGCGCGATGCAGCAATCCACCAACATCCTGCAGACCATGCGTTCCCTGGCTCTGTCGTCCGCTAACGGCTCCCTCAGCGCTGACGACCGTAAGTCGAACCAGGCTCAGTACGCGGCTCTGAGTTCGGAATTGACCCGTATCGCATCGACCACTACCTTCGGTGGCCGTAACCTGCTGGACGGTTCTTTCGGTACTACCGCTTTCCAAGTAGGCGCGAACGCCAACCAGACCATCAACATGAGTCTGGGTAACGTAGCGGCCAGTAACATCGGTTCGCAGCAACTGCTGTCCAACGCTCAGACGCCAAGCCTTAACGGTGTTGCGGGCGGCACTATCACTGTGACCGGTGGTGGTCAGGTGTCGAACGCTCTGACCATCGCTCAAGGCGCGTCGGCCAAGCAAATTGCTGCCCAGCTTAATGGCGCAGTAGGCGGTCTGGCGGCCACTGCTAGCACTGAGCTTCAGTTCACGCTTCCTGCTGGTGGCTTTCCTGCGGCCACTCCTAGCGGTAAGTTCGACCTTACAGTCGGCAGCGGTCCTACTGCCTCTACTGTTTCGTTCGTGGGTATCACCAGCGCTGCCGACCTGGCGGGTCAACTGAACTCCAACGCTGCCAAACTGGGTATCAGCGTTAACTTCAACCAGTCGACCGGCGCCCTGTCGATCAAATCCGACTCGGGTGAGAACTTCACCTTCGCCAATGCTGACACCGGTGCCCAAACTATCGGCATTGCCACTAAAGGCGGCGACGGTAAGTTCAATGCTACCGTGACCAACCTGGCCGCAACCAACCTGACCGCTACCGGCCAAGTTTCGTTGAACTCCAGCTCCAGCTACTCGCTGGCTGGCAACGGCGTTACCGGTGTGTTCGGTGCTGCAGCTGCTACCGCTGTCAACTCGGCGCAAGTCGTCGTCAGCAATACCGACGTGACCACTGCTGACAACGCACAGAAGGCTGTAGACGTGCTGACCCAAGCACTGTCCACCATCGACTCCCAGCGTGCTGACCTCGGTGCGGTACAAAACCGTTTCGACAACACCATCGCCAACCTGCAGAGCATCTCGGATAACTCCACCGCTGCCCGTGGCGTGATCCAGGACGTTGACTTCGCCGCTGAAACTGCTCAGCTGACCAAGCAACAAACTCTGCAACAGGCTTCGACTGCGATCCTGTCCCAGGCGAACCAACTGCCATCCGCTGTACTGAAGCTGCTTCAGTAATAACGGCACTTGGTAACTGACGGAAGGGCGCGTTTACGTGCCCTTTTGTCTTTTGTCTAATGAGGTGATTGGTCATGGACATGAGCGTCAAACTGAACCTGTCTTACCCTGCGGCAGCGCCACAGAGTGCACCCGCTCCTGTCAGTGCCGATCCGCAGAAGCCCAAGGTGGACGCCGTTGCTGGCGCGAAAGATGCCCAGCAGCCATCGAGCCACACCGACTTGAAAAAAGCGGTCAACGACATAAACGAATTCATCCAGGCTGCCCAGCGCAAACTGGATTTTTCCATTGATGACTCCACCCACCAGGTTGTGGTCAAGGTCATTGCGACCGAAAGCGGTGAGGTCATTCGCCAGATTCCTTCGGAATTGGCCCTGAAACTCGCCCAGAGCCTTCATGACGCCAGCAGCTTGCTGTTTGACGCCAAGGTCTAAACTGGCATGAACTTTGTTGCGAAAACTGCCTAGAGCGTGATTCGTCAATAAAGCATCAGCCCCGGATTAGGAGAAAGACGATGACAGTCGTAGCAGGTCTAACGGTCAACGGCCCGGGTACGGGCATCGACGTTCAAGGTCTTGTGAAGTCGTTGGTGGGGTCGCAAACCGCACCCAAGCAAGCGCAGATCGACAGCCAGACCAAAACATCCACTGCGCAACTGACCTCAATCGGCAAGATCCAGGCGGCTCTGGACGCGTTCCGGGGCGCGCTGGACACCATGACCAAGACTGTTAACTTCAGCGGCTTGAGTTCGACGCTGTCGAACGACAAGCTCGCGACGGTCACGTTGGGCCCAGGTGCCGCCGCCGGCAACTTTACGCTGGGTGTCACCCAATTGGCCACGGCGTCAAAGGTCTCCACCGCAGTAATTCCTGGCGGGCCGACGGCCGTTGTCAATTCTGGGGTCTCGGCGACGGTGTTTACGGTCTCCCAGTCCGGCAAGAATTACAGCGTCAGTGTGCCACCGGGCGGAACCCTGCAGCAGGTGCGCGATTCGCTCAACTCGCAGTACGGCAACGCGGGCTTGAGTGCCAACATCCTGACTGACTCCAACGGTTCGCGGTTGGTGGTCACATCGTCGACGACCGGTGTCGGTAGCGACATCACCTTCAAGGGTTCCTCGGGCCTGGATACGGGTGCGACGGTTGTGGGCTCGGCGCCGCAGAACGCCATATATAACCTTGATGGCAGCCCTCAAGAGTCCACGAGTAATACCCTGCCCGACGCAATCAGTGGTGTGAGCATTACCTTGACGGGGGTTTCGGGGACCGATGCCCCTTCGACGATCAAAGTCTCTGCGAACAGCGCAACCCTGAAGTCGGCAGTCAAGGGCTTCACAGATACCTACAGTGCGTTGGTCAAGGCTGTGAATGCCGAAACTCAGGTCACCACCAATGCCGACGGTTCCGTCACGCCAGGCCCGTTGACCGGGGACAGTTCGGTGCGCAGCATGATGGCGTCGATCCGCAACGTGATGAACTCGGTGACCGGTAGCGGCTCGTTTTCATCCCTGGCGCAGTTTGGCGTGACCACGGACCAGACAGCGGGCACCCTGAGCGTCAGTGATGTGGCGTTTGACAAGGCGGCCCTCACAAACGGCTCCGACATCAACAGCATCTTCATTGGCCCCAACGGGCTGCTGGCAAGCCTGACGAATGCCACCGCCAACTTTGCGCTGAGCAAGACCGGGGTGTTCGCCGAAAAGTCCGCGACCCTGCAGGATAACCTCAGGGACCTGACCAACCAGCAGACCGCCTTGAACACGCGTTCTGATGCCCTGACGGCATCCCTGACCCTTAAATACAACGCCATGGACTCCCTGGTTGCCCAGCTCAAGGCTCAAGGCGACAGCGTCATGACCACGCTCAACTCGCTGAACAATCCGAAGTCCACCTGATTGGCGGATGGATAAAGCCCGCCGAAGGCGCTGTGTCAAAGCGCCAGGCGGGCTAAAGTTTTGTGTAACGCCGTCGACATAATAATCAGCGTCCACCCTTTTAGTTGTCGCCTGTCACGAGGTAGAAACATGAATCCCATGAGAGCCCTTCGCCAATACCAGAAGGTCAACACCCACGCCCAGATCTCCGAAGCCAGCCCGCACCGCCTGGTGCAGTTGCTGATGGAAGGCGCACTGGATCGTATGGCGCAGGCCAAGGGTGCGATGGCTCGCGGTGATATCGCGCAGAAGGGGTTGATGCTGGGCAAGGCGGTGGACATCCTCGTCGGGTTGCGTGACGGCCTGAACCCCGAGAAGACCCCGGACCCGATTGCACTGCAGCAGTTGGATAACCTGTATGCCTTCATGACCATGCGTCTGCTGGAAGCCAACCGTCAGAATGACGCTGCGATGATCGATGAGGTCGCAGGCCTGATGATTACGCTCAAGGAAGGCTGGGATGGTATTGCCACAGAGGTACAGTAGGCCGTAAGGCCTGAGGACGATGTCATGAGCCAAGCATTGCAAAAAATCGACGAGACCCGTGAGGCGCTGTCCGAGGCGTTGGCTGAACGCAACTGGGGGGCGATCGGCGAACTGGATTTGGGCTGCCGCGCGTTGATCGATGCTGCGCTCAACGAGGAATCGGCGGATGAGGCAGCCATTCGGGCAAAACTGGAAGACTTGCTTTCGGTCTACCAGCAGTTGCTTGAGGCGACGACAGGGGAGCGACAGGCTATTTTCGAAGAGATGTCGCAGTTCAACCGAGCTAAACATGCGTCAAAGGTTTACCATATGTTCGGCTGAAGGCTCAGTTAATCCGAACACCGCGCGTCATAAATTTGACTGTGCACGATTTTTTGACTTAACTAGTGCTATTTTCAGACGTCAGAAAGCCGTAGCGCAGAAAATGCCTACAGCAATCTAGATTGCCCCAACTCGAGGGCATTAGAGTTTTACTAGGGAAGTTGCTATTGCATGTGGCGTGAAACCAAAATTCTGCTGATCGATGACGATAGCGTTCGGCGCCGCGATCTGGCGGTGATCCTGAATTTTCTTGGCGAAGAAAATCTACCCTGTGGCAGCCACGACTGGCAGCAGGCGGTCAGCTCTTTGTCGTCGAGCCGCGAAGTCATTTGTGTGCTGATCGGGACGGTAAACGCTCCTGGTGCAGTTCTGGGCTTGTTAAAGACACTGTCGACCTGGGATGAGTTCCTTCCGGTGTTGCTGATGGGCGATATTTCTTCCGTGGACCTTCCGGAAGACCAGCGCCGCCGCGTGCTTTCCACCCTCGAAATGCCCCCCAGCTACAGCAAATTGCTCGACTCCCTGCACCGTGCCCAGGTCTACCGCGAGATGTACGACCAGGCCCGCGAGCGCGGCCGTCACCGCGAACCCAACCTGTTCCGCAGCCTCGTCGGCACCAGTCGTGCGATCCAGCACGTGCGCCAGATGATGCAGCAAGTAGCCGACACCGACGCCAGTGTGCTGATCCTTGGCGAGTCGGGCACCGGCAAGGAAGTGGTCGCACGCAACCTGCACTACCATTCCAAGCGTCGTGACGGGCCGTTCGTGCCGGTCAACTGCGGGGCGATCCCGGCAGAACTGCTGGAAAGCGAACTGTTCGGCCACGAGAAGGGCGCCTTTACCGGGGCGATCACCAGCCGTGCCGGGCGTTTTGAACTGGCCAACGGCGGCACCCTGTTCCTCGACGAAATCGGCGACATGCCGCTGCCGATGCAGGTCAAGCTGCTGCGGGTATTGCAGGAGCGCACCTTCGAGCGCGTGGGCAGCAACAAGACCCAGAGCGTCGACGTACGCATCATCGCGGCCACCCACAAGAACCTCGAAAGCATGATCGAGGTCGGCAGCTTCCGCGAAGACCTGTACTACCGCCTCAACGTATTCCCGATCGAAATGGCGCCCCTGCGCGAGCGCGTCGAAGACATCCCGCTGCTGATGAACGAACTGATCTCGCGCATGGAACACGAAAAGCGCGGTTCGATTCGCTTCAACTCGGCGGCGATCATGTCCCTGTGTCGCCACGGCTGGCCGGGCAACGTCCGCGAGCTGGCCAACCTGGTGGAGCGCATGGCGATCATGCACCCGTACGGGGTGATCGGCGTGGTCGAGCTGCCGAAGAAATTCCGCTACGTCGACGACGAAGACGAGCAATTGGTGGACAGCCTGCGCAGCGACCTGGAAGAGCGCGTGGCCATCAACGGCCACACACCGGACTTCGGCTCCACCGCCATGCTGCCGCCGGAAGGCCTGGACTTGAAGGACTACCTCGGCAGCCTCGAACAAGGCCTGATCCAGCAGGCACTCGACGACGCCAACGGTATCGTCGCCCGTGCCGCCGAGCGCCTGCGCATCCGTCGTACCACCCTGGTGGAGAAGATGCGCAAGTACGGCATGAGTCGCAAGGAAGGTGATGAACAGGCGGATGATTGACGCCTGTTTTTCAACTGACTGAAAACTAAGCCTATTTTTTTAGGCACGGGTATTGCTACAGCACTCGCAACGTTCCGTTTAACTGACGGTCAGCCAAGCGAGAGAGCATGATGCCCCACGCCGCCCAACTATCTTCGGTCCCTGACACTCAGGGGCCGGCCCCCTCCGTAGAGCAGATCAGCCGCCTCGGGCTTGAACAGGCTTTTTCCCTGTTCAACCAGATGTCGAGCCAGTTGACTGACTCCTACAGCCTGTTGGAAGCCCGGGTTTCCGAGCTTAAAGGCGAGTTGGCCGTGGTCAGTGCCCAGCGCATGGAAGAGCTGGCCGAGAAAGAGCGACTGGCCAACCGTCTGCAAAACCTCCTCGACCTGTTGCCCGGTGGCGTGATCGTCATCGACGAGCAGGGCCGTGTGCGCGAAGCCAACCCGGCGGCCTGCAACATGCTTGGCCTGCCGCTGGAAGGCGAGCTGTGGCGCGAGGTCATCACCCGCTGCTTTGCCCCGCGGGAAGACGACGGCCACGAAATCTCCCTCAAGGATGGGCGCCGCCTGTCCATCGCCACGCGTTCCCTGGATGCCGAGCCCGGCCAGTTGGTGTTGCTCAACGACCTGACTGAAACCCGGCACCTGCAAGACCAGTTGGCCCGCCATGAGCGCCTGTCGTCTTTGGGGCGAATGGTCGCTTCCCTGGCCCACCAGATTCGTACGCCATTGTCGGCCGCGCTGATTTACGCCAGTCATTTGACTGATGAGCAATTGCCCGCCGCCACCCACCAGCGTTTTGCCGGCCGCCTCAAGGAGCGCCTGCACGAACTGGAGCATCAGGTGCGCGACATGCTGGTGTTTGCCCGCGGCGAATTGCCGCTGACCGACCGCGTCACCCCGGCCGCCTTGATGCAGTCCCTGCAAGCGGCGGCCGCCACTCATATCCAGGAAGCGTCAGTCCGTTGGCAGTGCGACAGCCATTACGGCGAGTTGCTGTGCAACCGCGACACCCTGGTGGGCGCGCTGCTCAACCTGATCGAAAACGCGACCCAGGCCAGCGGCCCCGGGGCGCGGCTCAAGGTGCACCTGTACAACCGTGGCGAGACCCTGCGCCTGAGCATCAGCGACAGCGGCAGCGGGATTGACCCGGCAGTGCTGCAGCGCCTCGGCGAGCCTTTTTTTACCACCAAGACCAACGGGACCGGCCTGGGCCTGACCGTGGTCAAGGCAGTCGCCCGTGCACATCAGGGAGAATTGCAGCTGCATTCCCGGTTGGGTCGTGGCACGTGCGCGTTGATCACGCTGCCGCTGTTTTCATGCGCCGTCAGCGCGGAGTAAAAGGTCATGGCTATCAAGGTTTTATTGGTTGAAGACGATCGCGCCCTGCGTGAAGCATTGGCTGACACGCTGTTGCTGGCGGGCCATGACTATCGGGCGGTCGGTTCTGCCGAAGAAGCCTTGGAAGCGGTGGAGCAGGAGTCCTTCAGCCTGGTGGTCAGCGACGTCAACATGCCGGGCATGGACGGACACCAGTTGCTCGGCCTGTTGCGTGCGCGCCAGCCGCAACTGCCGGTGCTGCTGATGACCGCCCACGGCGCCGTCGAGCGTGCCGTCGACGCCATGCGTCAGGGCGCAGCGGATTACCTGGTCAAGCCCTTCGAACCCAAAGCCTTGATCGAACTGGTCGCCCGGCATGCCCTTGGCACCCTGGGCGCTGCCGAGGGTGAAGGTCCGATTGCCTTCGAACCGGCCAGCGCGCAATTGCTGGAACTGGCGGCCCGTGTTGCCCGCAGCGATTCCACCGTGCTGATCTCCGGCGAGTCCGGTACCGGCAAGGAAGTACTGGCGCGCTACATCCACCAGCAATCCCATCGTGCCAGCCAGCCGTTCATTGCGATCAACTGCGCGGCCATCCCCGACAACATGCTCGAAGCCACCTTGTTCGGCCATGAGAAGGGCTCGTTCACCGGCGCCATCGCGGCGCAGGCCGGCAAGTTCGAACAGGCCGACGGCGGCACCATCCTGCTCGACGAAATCTCCGAAATGCCCCTTGGCCTGCAAGCCAAGTTGCTGCGGGTATTGCAGGAGCGCGAAGTGGAGCGGGTGGGCGCACGCAAGCCGATCCAGCTGGACATCCGTGTGGTTGCTACCACCAACCGCGACCTGGCGGGCGAAGTGGCGGCGGGGCGTTTCCGTGAGGACCTGTTCTACCGTCTCTCGGTGTTCCCGTTGGCCTGGCGCCCGTTGCGCGAGCGCCCGGCCGACATCATCCCGCTGGCCGAGCGCCTGCTGGGCAAGCACGTCAATAAAATGAAGCATGCCCAGGCGCGCCTGTCGGCCGAGGCCCAGGCCTGCCTGATCAGCTACCCGTGGCCCGGCAACGTGCGGGAACTGGACAATGCGATCCAGCGTGCGTTGATTTTGCAGCAGGGCGGGCTGATCCAGCCCCAGGATTTCTGCCTGGCCATGGGCGCGGGCGCAGCCCCGCAGCCGAGCCTGGCTGCCGCGCCACAGGTCGAAGCCGTGCCTGCCGAATCCGCCGGCGCCCTGGGCGACGACCTGCGTCGCCGGGAATTCCAGATGATCATCGACACCCTGCGCTCCGAGCGCGGGCGCCGCAAAGAAGCCGCCGAGCGCCTGGGCATCAGCCCGCGCACCCTGCGCTACAAGCTGGCGCAGATGCGTGACGCCGGGATGGACGTGGAAGCCTATCTCTACGCCACCTGAAAATTCTCAAAGCCGACAGGGCCAGTCGCCTTTTCTTACAGAATGCCACGGAGCTGGCACCCTTGTTGCTACCACCCCTGTAATCGCTGTGTAGTGTCAAAAAATTGCGGGTCGTCGGAGAGAAAGTTCATGAGCCAAGGTGTTGAGTTCAATCGGTTGATGTTGGATATGCGGTCCATGCAAATGGATGCCATGGCTCAACCGAAATCCGCCGCGCAAGCCGTACCGGAATTGGGCCAGAGCAGCTTTGCCGACATGCTCGGCCAGGCCATCAACAAAGTCAGCGACACCCAGCAGGCATCCAATCAGTTGGCGACCGCCTTCGAGATCGGCAAGAGCGGCGTGGACCTCACCGACGTGATGGTCGCCTCGCAAAAAGCCAGCGTTTCATTCCAGGCCTTGACCCAGGTGCGCAACAAGCTGGTTCAAGCCTATCAAGACATCATGCAGATGCCGGTTTAAGGACGATTTGAGTCATGGCAGAAGCACTCGTGGATAACGCACCCGCCAAGGCAGACGGCAAGCCGCCGCTGTTTGGCCTGTCGTTCCTGGAAAACCTCTCCGAGATGACCATGTTGCGTCAGGTGGGCCTGATGGTCGGCCTGGCTGCCAGCGTGGCGATTGGTTTTGCCGTGGTGCTGTGGTCCCAGCAACCGGATTACCGTCCGTTGTACGGCAGCCTGGCCGGCATGGATTCCAAGCAGATCATGGAAACCCTGGCGGCGGCAGACATCAGCTACACCGTCGAACCGAATTCCGGCGCCCTGTTGGTCAAGGCCGACGATGTGGCCCGTGCGCGGATGAAGCTGGCGGCTGCCGGCGTAACCCCGTCCGACGCGAATATCGGCTTTGAAATCCTCGACAAGGACCAGGGCCTGGGGACCAGCCAGTTCATGGAAGCCACCCGCTACCGTCGCGGCCTGGAAGGCGAACTGGCGCGCACCATCTCCGCCCTGAACAACGTCAAGGGCGCCCGCGTGCACCTGGCGATTCCGAAAAGCTCGGTATTTGTGCGCGATGAACGCAAGCCTAGCGCCTCGGTCCTGGTCGAACTCTTTGCCGGCCGCTCCCTTGAGCCTGGCCAGGTATTGGCGATCATCAACCTGGTGGCCACCAGCGTTCCTGAATTGAGCAAGTCGCAGATCACCGTAGTCGACCAGAAGGGCAACCTGCTGTCGGACCTTGCGGAGAACTCCTCGCTGACCATGGCCGGCAAGCAGTTCGACTACAGCCGTCGCATGGAAAGCATGCTGACCCAGCGTGTGCACAACATCCTGCAACCGGTGTTGGGCAATGATCGCTACAAGGCTGAAGTGTCGGCCGACGTCGACTTCAGCGCCGTCGAATCGACCTCCGAGCAGTTCAACCCGGACCAGCCGGCCCTGCGCAGCGAGCAATCGACCACCGAACAACGTACCGCCAGCAATGGCCCGCAAGGCGTGCCGGGTGCCCTGAGCAACCAGCCACCAACCCCGGCCACTGCCCCGCAAACCACCGGTGGCGCTGCCGCTACCGCAGGCGCGGTGCAGCCTGGCCAGCCGCTGTTGGACGCCAACGGCCAGCAGATCATGGACCCGGCCACCGGCCAGCCCATGCTCGCGCCGTACCCGGCCGACAAGCGCAACCAGTCCACCAAGAACTTCGAGCTTGATCGTTCCATCAGCCACACCAAGCAGCAACAGGGTCGGATCAATCGCCTGTCGGTGTCGGTGGTGGTGGATGACCAGGTCAAGGTCAATGCCGCAGACGGCGCCATCACCCGCGCCCCATGGAGCGCCGATGAATTGGCGCGCTTCACTCGCCTGGTACAGGATGCGGTGGGCTTCGATGCCAGCCGTGGCGACAGCGTCAGCGTGATCAACATGCCGTTCTCCGCCGAGCGTGGCGAAGTCATCGCCGAGGCAGCGTTCTATACTCAGCCCTGGTTCTGGGACATCGTCAAGCAAGTGCTGGGGGTGTTGTTCATCCTGTTGCTGGTGTTCGGCGTACTGCGCCCGGTGCTCAACAACATCACCGGCCACGGCAAGAAGCAACTGGCCCTGGCCGGCGGCGACGTCGAGCTGGGTGGCATGGGCGGCCTCGATGGCGAACTGGCCAACGACCGCGTGAGCCTCGGTGGCCCGCAAAGCATTCTGTTGCCTAGCCCGAGCGAGGGTTATGACGCTCAGTTGAACGCAATCAAGAGCCTGGTGGCCGAAGACCCGGGTCGTGTGGCCCAGGTCGTGAAAGAGTGGATTAACGCAGATGAGTGATAGCCGAGCTGCAGTAGCCAAACTCTCCCGGGTCGACAAAGCCGCCGTGCTGTTGCTGTCCCTCGGAGAAACCGACGCCGCCCAAGTGCTGCGCCACATGGGGCCCAAAGAGGTTCAGCGTGTCGGCGTGGCCATGGCGCAAATGCGCAATGTGCACCGCGAGCAAGTCGAGCAGGTGATGAGCGAGTTCGTCGAGATCGTCGGCGACCAGACCAGCCTGGGCGTCGGCTCCGACAGCTACATTCGCAAGATGCTCACCTCGGCCCTGGGCGAAGACAAGGCCAACGGCCTGATCGACCGCATCCTGCTGGGTGGCAACACCAGCGGCCTCGACAGCCTGAAGTGGATGGAACCGCGGGCCGTGGCCGACGTGATCCGCTACGAACACCCGCAAATCCAGGCGATCGTGGTGGCGTATCTCGACCCCGACCAGGCCGGTGAAGTGCTCGGCCACTTCGACCATAAGGTGCGCCTGGATATCATCCTGCGCGTCTCGTCGTTGAACACCGTGCAGCCGGCGGCCCTGAAAGAACTGAACACGATTCTCGAGAAGCAGTTCTCGGGCAATTCCAACGCTTCGCGCACCACCCTGGGCGGCATCAAGCGTGCGGCCGACATCATGAACTTCCTCGACAGCTCGGTGGAAGGCCAGTTGATGGACTCGATCCGCGAGATCGACGACAGCCTGTCGGTGCAGATCGAAGACCTCATGTTCGTGTTCAACAACCTCTCCGACGTCGACGACCGTGGCATCCAGGCGTTGCTGCGGGAAGTGTCCTCCGACGTACTGGTGCTGGCGCTCAAGGGCTCCGACGAGGGCGTCAAGGAAAAGATCTTCAAGAACATGTCCAAGCGGGCTTCCGAACTGTTGCGCGACGACCTCGAGGCCAAGGGCCCGGTGCGCGTCAGCGACGTGGAAACTGCACAGAAGGAAATCCTCACCATTGCCCGCCGTATGGCCGAAGCCGGAGAAATCGTTCTCGGTGGGAAGGGCGGCGAAGAAATGATTTAAGGCGCCGCGCATGTCGAACAAAGATGAGACGCCCAGCGATCTGATTCGCGCACGGGACGTCGGAGGGTTCGACGTCTGGTCGCTGCCCAGTTTCGACCCGCATCGCCCGGAGCCTGAGCCGGAGCCGGTAGAAGAACCCCCGGCCGAGATGGAAGAAGTGCCGCTGGAGGAAGTCCAGCCACTGACCCTGGAAGAGCTCGAAAGCATTCGCCAGGAAGCCTACAACGAAGGTTTCTCCACCGGCGAGAAGGACGGTTTTCGCAGCACCACCCTCAAGGTCCGCCAGGAAGCCGAGGCCGCGCTGAGCGTCAAGCTGGCCAGCCTGGAAACCCTGATGGGCAGCCTGTTCGAGCCCATCGCCGAGCAGGACTCGCAGATTGAAAAAGCCATGGTCGGGCTGGTGGAGCACATCACCCGCCAGGTGATTCAGCGCGAATTGGCCCTGGACTCCACGCAAATCGAAAGCGTGATGCGCGAAGCCCTCAAGCTGCTGCCCCTGGGCGTCGGCAACGTGCGGCTGTACATCAACCCGCAGGATTTCGAACAGGTCAAAGCCCTGCGCGAGCGCCATGAAGAAACCTGGCGCATCGTCGAAGACGCTGCGCTGCTGCCCGGTGGTTGCCGGGTCGAGACCGAGCACAGCCGCATCGATGCCACGGTGGAGACGCGCATCACGCAGATCATGGCCAAGCTGTTCGATCAGTTGCACGAGCAGGCGCTGCACCCGGCAGAGCCGGACTTGAGCGTCGAACTGGACACCCCCGATGCGCCTTGATCGCACCAGCTTCGCCAAGCGCCTGGGTGGCTATGCCGAAGTCACCGAGTTGCCCGGCCAGCCGATCCTGGAGGGCCGCCTGCTGCGCATGGTCGGCCTGACCCTGGAAGCCGAAGGCCTGCGCGCCGCCATGGGCAGCCGCTGCATGGTGATCAACGACGACAGCTACCACCCGGTGCAGGTCGAAGCCGAAGTGATGGGGTTCTCCGGCAGCAAAGTATTCCTGATGCCCGTCGGCAGCGTTGCCGGCATTGCCCCCGGCGCTCGCGTGGTGCCGCTGGCCGACACCGGCCGCCTGCCGATGGGCATGAGCATGCTCGGCCGCGTGCTGGATGGCGCCGGGCGCGCCCTCGACGGCAAGGGCGGGATGAAGGCCGAAGACTGGGTGCCGATGGACGGCCCGACCATCAACCCGCTCAAGCGCAACCCCATCAGCGTGCCGCTGGACGTGGGCATTCGCAGCATCAACGGTTTATTGACGGTGGGCCGCGGCCAGCGCCTGGGCCTGTTTGCCGGTACCGGCGTCGGTAAGTCGGTGTTGTTGGGCATGATGACGCGCTTTACCGAGGCCGACATCATCGTGGTCGGGCTGATCGGCGAGCGGGGCCGGGAGGTGAAGGAATTCATCGAGCACAGCCTCGGCGAAGAAGGCCTCAAGCGTTCGGTCGTGGTGGCCTCACCGGCGGATGACGCGCCGCTGATGCGCCTGCGCGCCGCGATGTACTGCACGCGCATCGCCGAATATTTTCGCGACAAGGGCAAGAACGTCCTGTTGCTGATGGACTCCCTGACCCGTTTCGCCCAGGCCCAGCGGGAAATTGCGCTGGCCATCGGCGAGCCGCCGGCCACCAAGGGCTATCCGCCGTCAGTGTTCGCCAAGCTGCCCAAGCTGGTGGAGCGTGCCGGTAACGCCGAAGCCGGTGGTGGTTCGATCACTGCGTTCTACACCGTACTCTCCGAGGGCGATGACCAGCAGGACCCGATTGCCGACTCGGCGCGGGGCGTGCTCGACGGGCACATCGTGCTGTCCCGGCGCCTGGCCGAAGAAGGGCACTACCCGGCCATCGACATCGAAGCCTCCATCAGCCGGGTGATGCCGTCGGTGGTCACCCCGGAGCACATGATGCGCGCGCAGCAGTTCAAGCAACTGTGGTCGCGTTATCAACAGAGCCGCGACCTGATCAGCGTCGGCGCCTATGTGGCCGGCGGCGATCGCGAGACCGACCTGGCGATTGCCCTGCAACCGCAACTGGTGACGTACCTGCGCCAGGGCCTCAACGACAAGATCAGCATGGGTGAAAGCGAGGCACACCTGGGCACCATCTTCGCGCCGGCGCCGGGCGGATAAACCATGGCCAACACTCGCGCCGCGCGCCTTGCCCCGGTAGTGGACATGGCCGAAAAAGCTGAAAAGACCGCCGTCCAGCGCCTGGGGTACTTCCAGGGCCAGGTTCGCCTGGCGGAAAGCAAGCTGGGGGATCTGGAGCGCTTTCGCGGCGAGTATCAGCAGCAGTGGATCGAGCGTGGCAGCAAGGGCGTCTCCGGGCAGTGGCTGATGGGCTACCAGGGTTTTCTCAACCAGTTGGAAACCGCCGTCGGCCAGCAGCGCCAGAGCCTGGCCTGGCACCAGGCCAACGTCGACAAGGCCCGCGACAGCTGGCAACAGGCCTATGCCCGGGTCGAAGGCCTGCGCAAACTGGTGCAGCGCTACATCGACGAAGCCCGTGCACTGGAAGACAAGCGCGAGCAGAAATTGCTGGATGAATTGTCCCAGCGACTTCCCCGCCAAAACCCCTATTAACCACGCCCTCGCTCCTACACGGATTTGCTCACTTCCCTATCACCTGCTACACCTTGTTGCACATTGCCAATGACAAGGAAGCAGTCGTATGTCAGTCGAATCAGAAGTGTCCCTGGACGGGACGAAGTTGACGATCACCGTCAGGGGGCGATTCGATTTCGGTAGCCACCAGGCCTTTCGTGATGCCTACGAGCGGTTCTACAAGGTGCCCGAGATCTACGTGGTGGACTTGAAGGAAACCACCTACATGGACAGCTCGGCCCTGGGCATGCTCCTGCTGTTGCGTGACCATGCCGGAGGCGACAATGCCGAAGTGCAGGTGGTCAACGCCAACTCCGATGTGCGCAAGATCCTGGCCATTTCCAACTTCGACAAACTGTTCGACCTCACTTGAGCGTCCTGGCCCCGGTCCTCGAGGCGCTGACGGTGTTGATCGCCGAAGACAGCGCCGCCGACCTGTTGTTGCTGTCAACCATCGTGCGCCGCCAGGGCCACCAGGTGCTGACCGCCAGTAACGGCCAGGAAGCGGTCGATGTGTTTACCCGTGAACGGCCGCAGTTGGTGTTGATGGACGCCCTGATGCCGGTGATGGACGGCTTCGAGGCGGCCCGCCAGATCAAGCAGCGGGCGGGGGAGGCGCTGGTGCCGATCATCTTCCTCACCTCCCTGCGCGAGAGCGAAGCCCTGGCCCAGTGCCTGGATGCCGGGGGCGACGACTTCCTGGCCAAACCCTATAACCAGGTGATCCTGGCGGCAAAGATCAATGCCATGGATCGCCTGCGTCGCTTGCAGGCCACGGTGTTGCAGCAACGCGACCTGATCGCCCGGCACCACGACTACCTGCTGCAGGAGCAGCGAGTGGCCAAGGCGGTGTTCGACAAGGTGGCCCACTCGGGCTGCATCAACGCCGCGCCGAATATTCGTTATGTGCAGTCGCCCTACGCGCTGTTCAACGGCGATTTGCTGCTGGCCGCGTACACGCCGTCGGGCGATATGCATGTGCTGCTGGGGGACTTTACTGGCCACGGTTTACCGGCGGCGGTCGGCGCGATGCCGCTGGCGGAAGTGTTCTACGGCATGACTGCCAAGGGCTACGGATTGGCGCAAACCCTGCGGGAGATGAACGCCAAGCTCAAGCGCATCCTGCCGGTGGACATGTTCTGTTGTGCCACCTTGCTGTGCCTCAGCGCCCAGCGACGGGTGGTGGAAGTGTGGAATGGCGGCATGCCCGACGGCTACGTGCATGACGTCACCACCGGCAAGCGCACGCCGCTGGTGTCGCGGCATTTGCCATTGGGCGTGCTGGCGGCCGAGGCGTTTGATGACCGCACTGAAGTCTGGCCGATGGCGCTGGGTGACCGAGTGTTTTTGCTGTCGGATGGTGTGCTGGATACTGCCGATGCCCATGAACAGTTGTTTGGCGCCGAGCGGTTGCAGCAGGTGTTTGCGGCCAATCGCGAGCCGGACCGGTTGTTCGAGGAGATCGAACAGGCCTTGGCGGGTTTTCGCGGTGAGGTGCGCGATGACATCAGCATGGTGGAGATCAGCCTGCAGGCGGATGAGCCGTTGCGTTCGTCGTCGGTGGTGTATTCCGACAGTGGGCAGTCGTCGCCGCTGGATTGGTCGGTAAGTTTTGAGTTTCGTGCCGAGACGCTCAAGTCCTACAACCCTTTGCCGTATTTGTTGCAGTTGCTGTTGGAGATTCATGGGCTGCGGGAGCAGAGCGGGGCGTTGTACAGCGTGATGGCAGAGTTGTATTCCAATGCGCTTGAACATGGTGTGCTGGGGCTGGATTCGCGGCTCAAGCGGGATGCACAGGGGTTTGCTGCGTATTACCGCGAGCGTAATGAGCGGCTGGCGCGGTTGGATAGCGGGTATGTGCGGGTGCACCTGGATGTGGTGCCGACCGGGGAGGGGGGGTGTCTGACGCTGCGGATCGAGGACAGTGGGGCCGGGTTTGATGTGGATAAGGTGCTGGCCAGGCCGCTGGATGTTGACCGTCTGTCTGGTAGGGGATTGAGCCTGGTGCGCCAGTTGAGCAGCGATGTAGGCTGGTCTGATGGCGGGCGGTGTGTGTGCGTGGAGTTTTCATGGAAGGCTCTGGCATAATCCGCCGATTCTTGATCAAGGAGCGAACAAGTGGCAGAGATTCATCTGGACCCCGATGTGCTGACTGGCTTGCAGGAGGTCATGGAGGGCGAGTATCCGAAGCTGCTCGACACTTTTCTCGATGACTCGCAAAAGCGGGTAGAGGCGTTGCGCCGGGCTCGGGATGATGCCAAGGCGCTTGGGCGGATTGCGCATAGCTTCAAGGGGAGTAGCGGTAATCTTGGGGCGGTGCGGTTGGCTGAGCTTTGTCAGTTGCTCGAGGATAAGTCCGCCAAGCCTGTGGTTGCGGACTTGGCGCAGTTGGTGGATGAGATTGACCATGAATTCGCGCTGGTGCGGCCGTTGTATGAGCATGAGCGGGGGCGGTTTCAGCTCTGACGCTTTTGGTGTGTATATCGGTTTCTTCGGTAACGGCGGCTTATGGTTTCGCTCTTGCAGCGAGTCACTTTGCAAAAGCGGCACAGTAACCAAGGCGCTCTGCCCCATCAAAAACCAGAGCGAAAGCAGAGCTGCTTTTCTGTGGGAGCGGGCTTGCTCGCGAAAAACCTGAGAGCGCCGCGTTCATCCAGAATGCCCGCGTCATCGTTAACGACCTTCGCGAGCAAGCCCGCTCCCACATTTGGACCGTGCCCGCTTTTGATTTGGCTGTTGCTTTTGCTCTTCAACACTCAAGACCCCATACAAGCCCTCACCCAAATAACGGATATACACCCTTAAACCAAAACCTGGCCCAACTCTTGCTCTATCTCCTGTTACCGCACCCTCGACCCCTGTGCGGCGGAGACTCTTGACTATGGCAATCACCCCGAATTCGCTCCTTCAGGCAGCCCTTGCGGCCAAGCCTCAAGCGCCCGCTGCCAATCCACCGGCAGTGGCTGCGAACCCGCGGGACAAGGCCCCGGGCTTCGCTCAGGTGTTCGCCAACCAGGCCCCTGCGCCTGCGGCAAAACCTGTCGACACCCCCATCAAATCCACCCGCGACAAGCCTGCGGACAACAGCCCCAAGCCCGCCGCCAACAACGACAAGCCTGCCGCCGGCACCCCATCGGTTGCCGAAAACGGCAAGACTTTGCCTGCCAGCCCACCGGCCAAGGCGGACACCCCGGACACCACCGCCAAGTCAGACGACGATGCCCCGGCAGACGATCCGTCCCTGGCCCAGCAACCTCCGGTCGACCCCGCCGTAGACCCGGCGCTGATAGCCGCGGTAGTCCCTGTCCCCGTCCCCGCTACGCCGGCGCCCGTCGAGACCCCGACGCCGGCCACCGCGAAGGATGACAAAAACCAGCCAGTCGTGGCGCCACCGATTGCCGCGACCGACGACGCCAAGCCCGCCTTCGATCCCGAGGCCGATCCGCTGGATGCAATGCCCGCCGTGCGCCTGGCCATGGAACAGGGCGGACACGTGTCCGCCAGCAGCCAGGCCCCGGCAAAAACCGCCCCGGCCCCGACCCAGGATCAGCCGACTGCCGCGCAAAACTTCGTCACAGGCCTGGCCAATATGGTCGACCAGCAAGCGTCCAAGGACAGCACCGACCAGGGCGGCGACAAAGCCTTTGCCGGTCTGATCGACGGCGGCCTCAAGGATTTGAAGGACGCCAGCAGCGACACCCGTGTCGATGACTTCGCCAACCGCCTCGCCGCGCTGACCCAGGCTGCCACGCCGAAAACTGCGAATGCCCTGCCGCCGGTGGCCAACGCGCCATTGGCCATGCACCAGAGTGGCTGGACCGATGAGGTGGTGAACCGGGTCATGTACCTGTCCAGCGCCAACCTCAAGTCGGCAGAGATCCAGTTGCAGCCCGCTGAACTGGGTCGCCTGGACATCAGCGTGAAGATGTCCGCCGACCAGCAGGCGCAAGTCACCTTCATGAGCGGCCATGCGGTGGTGCGTGAAGCCCTGGAAAGCCAGTCGGGCCGCCTGCGGGAGATGTTTGCCCAGCAGGGCATGGGCCAGGTCGACGTCAACGTGTCGGACCAGTCACGTGGCTGGCAGGGGCAGCAGGGCCAGGACCAGCAACAGCAGAACCAGGCTCGCGGCGTCAGCGGCAGTGGCGGGCGGGGTGATGGGGTTGATGGCGGCGGTATCGGTGAGGTGGCTGAAGTGGCCGCGCCGGTGGTGCAGTCGGTGATTGGCTCCAGTGCCGTGGACTACTACGCCTGATCCGAGGCCTGGCGATGATCAAAATGTGGGAGCGGGCTTGCTCGCGAATACGGAGTGTCAGTCACAGTTACAGGTGCTGATCCACCGCTTTCGCGAGCAAGCCCGCTCCCACATTGGTTTTGCAGTGTCGGCGAAACCGTGACCGAACTGACAACTCTGGCATAACACTTGCTCTTGCCTTTCCCCAGAACTATGAATCCCAGAATAGTGACGGATTATTGGCATGGCGAAGAGCGACGACGCAGCAAAAGCACCCGCAGGCAAGGGCAAGCTCAAGCTTATCCTGCTGATTGTCCTGGCCTTGTTGCTGGCGATCGGCTTGTCCGTGGGGGCTACCTGGTACTTTATGCACAGTGCCCAGAGCAAACCGGCCGCCACGGCCGAGGTCAACCCCAACGTCAAGCAACCGGCAATCTTCGAGCCGATGCTGCCGGCGTTTGTCGCCAACTTCAATCAGAACGGCCGTCAACGCTACCTGCAGGTGAGCATTACCCTGCTGGCGCGTAACCAGGCAGACCTGGATGCCCTCAAGGTGCACATGCCAGTGATCCGCAACAACCTGGTGATGCTGTTTTCCGCCCAACCCTTCGACACCCTCGCCACCCCGGTGGGCCAGGAAATGCTGCGCCAGAAGGTCACTGCCAGCGTGCAGGAAGTGGCCCAGAAGGAAGTCGGCAAACCGGTGATCGAGCAGGTGCTCTTCACTAATTTCGTATTGCAGTAGGATCACGACATGGCCGTGCAGGACCTGCTGTCCCAGGATGAAATCGATGCGCTGCTCCATGGCGTCGACGATGGTCTGGTACAGACCGAAATGGCTGCCGAGCCCGGCAGCGTCAAAAGCTACGACCTGACCAGCCAGGATCGCATCGTCCGTGGACGCATGCCGACCCTGGAAATGATCAACGAGCGTTTTGCCCGTTACACCCGTATCAGCATGTTCAACATGCTGCGCCGCTCGGCGGACGTGGCGGTGGGCGGCGTGCAGGTGATGAAGTTCGGTGAGTACGTGCACTCGCTGTACGTGCCCACCAGCCTCAACCTGGTGAAGATCAAGCCGCTGCGCGGCACCGCGCTGTTCATCCTCGACGCCAAGCTGGTGTTCAAGCTGGTGGACAACTTCTTCGGCGGCGACGGCCGTCACGCCAAGATCGAAGGCCGTGAATTCACCCCGACCGAGTTGCGGGTGGTGCGCATGGTGCTGGAGCAGGCCTTCATCGACTTGAAGGAAGCCTGGCAGGCGATCATGGAAGTCAATTTCGAGTACATCAACTCGGAAGTGAACCCGGCCATGGCCAACATCGTCGGCCCCAGCGAAGCCATTGTGGTCTCCACCTTCCACATCGAACTCGATGGCGGTGGCGGCGACCTGCACGTGACCATGCCGTACTCGATGATCGAGCCGGTGCGCGAGATGCTCGATGCCGGTTTCCAGTCCGACCTCGACGACCAGGACGAACGTTGGGTGAAAGCCCTGCGCGAAGACCTGCTGGACGTCGACGTACCCCTGAGCGCCACCGTGGCCCGTCGCCAGCTGCGTTTGCGGGATATTTTGCACATGCAGCCGGGGGATGTGATTCCCGTCGACCTGCCGGAAGAACTGATCATGCGCGCCAACGGCGTGCCGTCGTTCAAGGTCAAGCTCGGTTCTCACAAAGGCAACCTGGCGTTGCAAGTGATCGAACCGATCAACCGTCGCTGATCCACCTTAATTTCTGCTCCGCCGAGGACATGTAATGGCTACCGAACACGAAAACACTTCCGCCGAAGACCAGGCCCTGGCTGACGAGTGGGCGGCTGCCCTGGAAGAAACCGGCGATGTCGGCCAGGACGATATCGATGCATTGCTGGCGGCCGATGCGGCCACTGCACCGGTCGGCAACCGCCTTCCCATGGAAGAGTTCGGCAGCGTGCCGAAGAACAATGACCCGGTGACCCTCGACGGTCCGAACCTGGACGTGATCCTCGACATCCCGGTGTCGATCTCCATGGAAGTCGGCAGCACCGAAATCAACATCCGCAACCTGCTGCAGCTCAACCAGGGGTCGGTGATCGAGCTGGACCGCCTGGCCGGCGAGCCGCTGGACGTGCTGGTCAACGGCACGCTGATCGCCCATGGCGAAGTGGTGGTGGTCAACGAGAAGTTCGGCATCCGCCTGACCGACGTGATCAGCCCGAGCGAACGCATCAAGAAGTTGCGTTGATATGAAGCGCTCATTGGTAGGACTGTTATCGACGCTGCCCTTGAGCGTAATGGCAGCAGAACCGGTTGCCCAGGCGGCTGCGCCGGCACTCGGCAGCGGTGTGGGCGGGCAACTCACCCAGTTGGTGCTGGGGTTGTTGCTGGTGGTTGGGCTGATCTTCGTGCTCGCCTGGGTGCTGCGCCGCGTGCAGCGCATCGGCCCGGGCAATGCCCAGGTCATCGAGCTGGTGGGTTCACGCGCCCTTGGCCCGCGAGACAGGCTGGTGCTGGTGCAGGTCGGCGACGAGCAGATCCTGCTGGGCATCACCCCCGGCCGCATCACCCCGTTGCACGTGCTCAAGTCGCCTGTGGAAGTGGCCCAGACCCAAGCGGCCACGCCGGAATTCGCCCAGCGCCTCATGGAGTTGCTGGGCAAGGATCAGAAGGATAAGAAGTAATGCGCGTTTTATTGACGCTCATGCTGTTGCTGGCAGCGCCGCTGGCGTACGCAGCAGACCCGTTGTCGATCCCGGCGATCACCCTGGGCACCAATGCGGCGGGCGCGCAGGAGTATTCGGTCAGCCTGCAGATCCTGCTGATCATGACCGCGCTGAGCTTCATCCCCGCGTTCGTGATGCTGATGACCAGCTTCACCCGCATCATCATCGTGTTCTCGATCCTGCGTCAGGCCCTCGGCCTGCAACAGACGCCGTCGAACCAGATCCTCACCGGCATTGCGCTGTTCCTGACGCTGTTCATCATGGCGCCGGTGTTCGACAAGGTGAACCAGCAAGCCCTGCAACCGTACCTGGCGGAGAAAATGACCGCCCAGGATGCGATCGACAAGGCCCAGGGCCCGATCAAGGATTTCATGCTGTCGCAGACCCGTTCCAGCGATCTTGAGTTGTTTGTGCGGTTGTCCAAGCGTACCGACATCGCCAGCCCCGACATGGCGCCGCTGACCATCCTGGTGCCGGCGTTCGTGACCTCGGAGTTGAAGACCGCGTTCCAGATCGGCTTCATGATCTTCATTCCGTTCCTGATCATCGACCTCGTCGTGGCGAGTGTGCTGATGGCCATGGGTATGATGATGCTGTCGCCGCTGATCATTTCGCTGCCGTTCAAGATCATGCTGTTTGTGTTGGTGGACGGGTGGGCGCTGATTATCGGCACCCTGGCCGGCAGTTTCGGTGGGGTGTAGGCCATGACGCCAGAAGTAGCAGTCGACCTGTTTCGCGAAGCCCTGTGGCTGACCACCATGATGGTCGCCGTGCTGGTGGTGCCGAGCCTGTTGGTGGGCCTGTTGGTGGCGATGTTCCAGGCCGCGACCCAGATCAACGAACAGACCCTGAGCTTTTTGCCGCGCCTGCTGGTGATGCTGATCACCCTGATCGTCGCCGGCCCGTGGCTGGTGCAAACCTTCATGGAATACATCCTGCAGCTGTACGGCAGTATTCCGCAGTTGATCGGCTGACCCCGTGAATTCGATGCTGGCCTTGACCGACACCCAGATCAGCACCTGGGTGGCCTCGTTCATCCTGCCGTTGTTCCGGGTCACGGCCGTGCTGATGACCATGCCGGTGTTCGGCACCACTCTGGTACCAAGGCGCATCCGCCTGTATTTCGCGGTGGCGATCACCGTGGTGATCGTGCCGGGCTTGCCGCCGATGCCACCGGTGAATGCCCTGGACCTCAGTGCAATGATGCTGATCGCCGAGCAAATCATCATCGGCGCCTTGCTGGGCTTCTCCCTGACGCTGTTCTTCCAGGCCTTCGTCATCGCCGGGCAGATCATCTCGATCCAGATGGGCATGGGCTTCGCGTCCATGGTCGACCCTACCAACGGCGTGTCGGTGGCGGTGATCGGGCAATTCCTGACGATGCTGGTGACCTTGCTGTTCCTGGCCATGAACGGCCACCTGGTGGTGTTCGAGGTGATGACCGAAAGCTTCACCACCTTGCCGGTGGGCAGCGGGTTGGTGGTCAATCATTTCTGGGAGCTGGTGGGGCGCTTGAGCTGGGTGCTCGGTGCATCCCTGCTGCTGGTATTGCCGGCGATCACTGCGCTGCTGGTGGTCAACATCGCCTTTGGCGTGATGACTCGGGCGGCGCCGCAGTTGAACATCTTCTCCATCGGTTTCCCGTTGACCCTGGTGCTGGGCATGGGGATTTTCTGGGTCGGCATGGCTGACATTCTCAATCAGTATCAACCGCTGGCGACCGACGCCTTGCAGTTTTTACGTGACTTGGCGCGGGCGCGGTAAGCCATGGCCGAGAGCGAGAGTGGCCAGGACAAGACAGAAGACCCCACGGAGAAACGTAAAAAGGACTCCCGGGAAAAGGGCGAGATTGCCCGCTCCAAAGAGCTCAACACCCTGGCGATCATGCTCGCCGGTTCCGGCGGCCTGCTGATCTACGGCGGTGGCCTGGCCCTGGACCTGATGGAGTTGATGCGCCTGAATTTCTCCCTGCCCCGCGACGTGCTGCTGAGCCCGGGCGCCATGGGCTTGTACCTGCTGCACTCGGGCAAGATCGCGATCCTCGCGGTGCAGCCGATCCTCATCACCTTGTTGCTGGCGGCCCTGATCGGCCCGATTTCCCTCGGCGGCTGGCTGTTTGCCGCCGGCAGCCTGGCGCCCAAATTCAGCCGGATGAACCCGGCGGCCGGGCTCAAGCGGATGTTTTCCACCAAGGCCCTGGTGGAACTGCTCAAGGCCTTGGCCAAGTTCATCCTGATCCTGTTTGTGGCGTTGACGGTGTTGTCGTCCGACATCGACGACCTGCTGCGCATCGCCCATGAGCCGATCGAGCTGGCGATCATCCACAGTGTGCAAGTGGTGGGCTGGAGCTCGCTGTGGATGGCTTGCGGGCTGATCCTCATTGCTGCGGTGGATGCGCCGATCCAGCTGTGGGAAAGCCACAAGAAACTGCTGATGACCAAGCAGGAAGTGCGCGACGAGCACAAGGACCAGGAAGGCCGGCCCGAGGTCAAGCAGCGGATTCGCCAGCTGCAGCGCGAGATGTCCCAGCGCAAGATGATGGCCTCGGTGCCCGATGCCGATGTGGTCATCACCAACCCGACCCACTACGCCGTGGCGCTCAAGTACGACCCGGAGAAGGGTGGGGCGCCGATGTTGCTGGCCAAGGGCAGTGATTTCACGGCGTTGAAAATCCGCGAGATTGCGGTCGCCAATGACATCCTGCTGCTGGAATCGCCGGAGTTGGCGCGGTCGATCTTCTACTCCACCGACCTGGACCAGGAAATTCCGGCCGGGTTGTATCTGGCGGTGGCTCAGGTGTTGGCGTACGTGTATCAGATCCGCCAGTACCGGGCGGGCAAGGGCAAGCGGCCGGATCCGCTCAAAGACCTGCCGATTCCGCCGGATTTGCGTCGGGATTCCTGATTTTGTAGCGTCCCTCCTGGCCTCTTCGCGAGCAAGCCCGCTCCCACATTTGACCGTGTATATCCCGTATAAACGCGGTCAAATGTGGGAGCGGGCTTGCTCGCGAAGGCGTCCGCCCAAACAACAAAAATCCCCCTGAGCGTTCCCGCAATTGCATCTCGCACCGTGTAAGTCGCGGGCGAGGGCGCTACCTCAATCAGCGTGGCGAGGGAGCTTGCTCCCGCTGGGGTGCGAAGCGCCCCCAATAAAGCTACCGCGGTGATTCAGGCAAAGCGCGCAAGCCGTTCCGGGGCTGCTGCGCAGCCCAGCGGGAGCAAGCTCCCTCGCCACAGGTGATGTGTGTACGGCGGTAGCCCTTCGCTGTCCGTGAGACCGATCTGCTTCCTCAAGCAAAAGTTGGAAGGCTTCTTGCAATACCGCCTCCAGGACGCTTCCCGGCGTCAAAAGTTTGCTTCAAGGAAACGAGGAATACCGGTGGATCGCTCTCAAATGCTCAGCACGGCCCGTGGCACCCTGACTGACCTCTCGCGAGGCAATCTGGGTGTGCCGTTGTTGTTGCTGGTGATGCTGGCAATGATGATGTTGCCGATGCCGCCGTTCCTGCTGGATGTGTTCTTCACCTTCAACATTGCGCTGTCGGTCGTCGTATTGCTGGTGTGCGTATACGCCCTGCGGCCGCTGGATTTCGCGGTATTCCCGACCATCCTGCTGATCGCCACCCTGCTGCGGCTGGCGCTTAACGTGGCTTCCACCCGGGTGGTGATGCTCCACGGCCAGGACGGCCACGCCGCCGCAGGCAAGGTGATCCAGGCCTTCGGCGAGGTGGTGATCGGCGGTAACTACGTGGTCGGTATCGTGGTTTTTGCGATCTTGATGATCATCAACTTCGTGGTCGTGACCAAGGGCGCCGGGCGGATTTCCGAGGTGAGCGCGCGTTTTACCCTCGACGCGATGCCCGGCAAGCAGATGGCGATCGACGCCGACCTCAACGCCGGCCTGATCGACCAGAACCAGGCCAAGGCCCGTCGCCTTGAAGTCGCCCAGGAAGCCGAGTTCTACGGTTCCATGGACGGTGCCAGCAAATTCGTGCGCGGCGACGCCATCGCCGGCCTGTTGATTCTGTTTATCAACCTGATCGGCGGCATGGCGGTCGGCATCTTCCAGCACGGCATGACCTTCGGCGACGCCGGCAAGGTTTACGCGCTGCTGACCATCGGTGACGGTTTAGTGGCGCAATTGCCATCACTGTTGTTATCTACAGCTGCGGCGATCATGGTGACCCGTGCTTCGGGCTCCGAAGACATGGGCAAGCAGATCAGCCGGCAGATGTTTGCCTCGCCCAAGGCGCTGGCGGTGGCGGCAGGCATCATGGCGATCATGGGCATCGTGCCGGGCATGCCCCATGTCTCGTTCCTGAGCATGGCCGCCATGGCCGCCGGCGGTGCCTACCTGTTCTGGAAAAAACAAAACAACATCAAGGTGATTGCCCAGCAGGAAGTGGCGCGCCAGCAGGAACTGCTGCCATCGCCGGCCCGCGCCCTGGAAACCAAGGAGCTGGGCTGGGACGACGTGACCCCGATCGACATGATCGGCCTGGAAGTCGGCTACCGCCTGATTCCCCTGGTGGATCGCAACCAGGGCGGGCAATTGCTGGCGCGGATCAAGGGTGTGCGCAAGAAGTTGTCCCAGGACCTGGGCTTCCTGATGCCCACCGTGCACATTCGCGACAACCTCGACCTGGCCCCGAGCGCCTACCGCCTGACCCTGATGGGGGTGATTCTGGCCGAGGCCGAGATCTACCCGGACCGCGAACTGGCGATCAACCCGGGCCAGGTGTTTGGCAGCCTCAACGGGATTACCGCCAAAGATCCGGCTTTTGGCCTGGAAGCGGTATGGATCGAAATCAGCCAGCGCAGCCAGGCGCAGTCGCTGGGCTACACCGTGGTCGACGCCAGCACTGTGGTCGCCACCCACCTCAACCAGATTCTGTACAAGCACTCCCACGAGCTGATTGGCCACGAAGAAGTCCAGCAACTCTTGCAATTGCTGGCCAAGGCCTCGCCAAAACTCGCCGAAGAGCTGGTACCGGGTGTGCTGTCCACCTCGCAACTGCTCAAGGTGCTGCAAGCGCTGTTGGCCGAGCAGGTGCCGGTGCGGGACATTCGCAGCATTGCCGAAGCTATCGCCAACAATGCCGCCAAGAGTCAAGATACTGCCGCCCTGGTGGCCGCAGTGCGCGTCGGATTGTCGCGTGCAATCGTCCAAAGCATTGTAGGGCTTGACTCCGAGCTGCCTGTTATCACCTTGGAACCAAGGTTGGAACAAATATTGCTCAATAGTATTCAGAAGGCTGGGCAGGGCGCGGATGAAGGCGTGTTGCTGGAGCCAAGCATGGCAGAGAAGCTGCAGCGTTCGTTGATCGAAGCCGCGCAGCGCCAGGAAATGGAAGGCCATCCGGTGATCCTGCTGGTGGCTGGCCCCGTCCGGGCGATGTTGTCGCGGTTTGGACGCCTGGCTATACCGAATTTGCACGTATTGGCTTACCAGGAAATTCCTGACAATAAGCAAGTGACTATCGTCGCGACAGTAGGGCCCAACGGCTGAGGTAGTGGGATATGCAAGTGAAGCGTTTTTTCGCCGCCGATATGCGTCAGGCCATGAAACTGGTACGTGATGAGTTGGGCGCCGACGCTGCGATTATCGGTAACCGTCGTATTGCCGGCGGTGTGGAGCTGACGGCTGCCCTGGATTACAAACCCTCGGCCCTGGCGCCGCGCGTGCCGAACATGGAACTGGAAGACGAGCTGCGCAAGACCGCTTCGCGCATTGTCTCGGCCCAGGCTGAACTGAGCATGCGTGGCGACAGCGACGCCTCCACCAATCGCCAGCTGTTTGCCGGGCTGCCGTTGACCGCGTCCGAGCCGCTGGTAGAGCCGACTTTTGTTGAACCACCGCGTCCTGCTGCGCCAGCCCCGGCGCCGGCGGTAGACCAGCGGGTGTTCGACTCGATGCGTTTCGAACTCAACGGCCTGCGTGAACTGCTGGAAGTGCAGCTGGGTTCGCTGGCCTGGAACCAGTTGCAGGGCAGCCAGCCACAACAGGCCAACCTGTGGCGTCGCCTGCAACGCATTGGCCTTTCCGGCCCGTTGTCCCGCGACCTGCTGCAACTGACCACCCAAATTGAAGAACCTCGCCAGGCCTGGCGCATGCTCCTGGCCCACCTGGCGCGGATGATCGTCACCCCGGAAATCGAACCCCTGGAAGAAGGCGGTGTGATTGCCATGGTCGGCCCGGCCGGCATGGGCAAGACCACCACCCTGGCCAAGCTGGCCGCACGTTACGTGCTCAAGTACGGCGCCCAGAACATCGCGCTGGTGAGCATGGACAGCTACCGCATCGGCGCCCAGGAACAACTCAAGACCCTGGGCCGCATCCTCAATGTGCCGGTGACCCACGTCGACCCGGGCCAGTCCCTGGCCAACGCCCTCGACCCATTGCTGCGCAAGCGCGTGGTGCTGATCGACACCGCCGGCCTGCAAGCCAGCGACCCGGCCCTGCGCATGCAGCTGGAAAGCCTGGCCGGGCGCGGGATCAAATCCAGAAACTATTTGGTGCTTGCCACTACCAGCCAGAAGCAGGTATTGACCGCCGCCTACCACAGCTACAAGCGCTGCGGGCTGGCGGGTTGCATCCTGACTAAACTGGATGAGACGGCAAGCCTGGGCGAAGTATTGAGCCTGGCAATCAGTCATGAATTACCGGTCGCCTACCTGACCGACGGGCCGCGGATCCCGGATGATCTGCATCTGCCGCGCCGTCATCAGTTGGTCAGCCGGGCTGTCAGCGTGCAAATGCAGGAAGAACCCAGTGAGGAAGCGATGGCTGACATGTTTGCTGACCTCTACCACAGCCCGAACAAGCGAGTTGGCTGAGGCATCATGGCTTTCTATTTAAAAATGACAGTGAAAAGTATCTACATCGATGGCCTGCCAGCAGTTCGCGCGGCCAACTTATGTAGCCTGCGTCTAAGCAAGACAAGGTAAAGAAATAAAATGGGCAGCATGCATCCCGTACAGGTGATCGCGGTGACCGGCGGCAAAGGTGGCGTCGGGAAAACTAACGTGTCAGTGAATTTGTCCCTGGCCCTGGCAGAGCTTGGCCGTCGCGTCATGCTGCTGGATGCTGACCTGGGGCTGGCGAACGTCGACGTTCTGCTGGGACTGACGCCCAAACATACCCTGGCCGATGTGATTGAAGGCCGCTGTGAGCTGCGCGACGTACTGTTGCAAGGCCCCGGCGGGATTCGCATCGTGCCGGCCGCTTCCGGCACCCAGAGCATGGTGCACCTGAGTCCGGCGCAACATGCCGGCCTGATTCAGGCGTTCAGCGACATTGGCGACAACCTCGACGTACTGGTGATCGACACCGCCGCCGGGATCGGCGAGTCGGTGGTCAGTTTCGTGCGCGCAGCCCAGGAAGTGTTGCTGGTGGTGTGCGACGAACCCACCTCGATCACCGACGCCTACGCCCTGATCAAACTGCTCAACCGCGACTACGGCATGAACCGCTTCCGCGTGCTGGCCAACATGGCCCAAAGCCCGCAGGAAGGGCGGAATCTGTTCGCCAAGTTGACCAAGGTCACGGATCGCTTCCTCGATGTCGCCTTACAATACGTTGGCGCAGTTCCTTACGACGAGTGTGTGCGCAAGGCCGTGCAAAAGCAGCGTGCGGTCTATGAAGCGTTCCCTCGTTCGAAGTGCGCATTGGCGTTCAAGGCTATTGCCCAGAAGGTCGATACCTGGCCGTTGCCCGCCAATCCCCGGGGGCATCTGGAGTTTTTCGTCGAGCGATTGGTGCATCAGACGAGCGCAGGACCGGTGCTATGACAGCCAGCGGCTACAACCTTTACAAGAAGTCGGCACGTGACAGTCAAGTCGAATTGATCGAGCGCTATGCGCCCCTGGTCAAGCGCATTGCCTATCACCTGCTGGCGCGCTTGCCTGCCAGCGTGCAGGTCGAGGACTTGATCCAGGCCGGGATGATCGGCCTGCTTGAAGTGTCGACCAAGTACGACGCGAGCAAGGGCGCGAGTTTCGAGACATACGCGGGTATCCGTATCCGTGGGGCCATGCTCGATGAAGTGCGTAAAGGTGATTGGGCGCCGCGATCAGTGCACCGCAATACGCGGATGGTGAGTGACGCAATTCGCTCAATTGAAGCAAAAACCGGTCGCGACGCTAAAGATCATGAAGTTGCGGCCGAACTCCAATTGAGTCTCGACGATTACTACGGGATTTTGAACGATACCTTGGGCAGCCGGCTGTTCAGTTTCGACGACCTTTTACAGGACGGCGAACATGAAGGGCTGCACGAGGACGGCGCGAGTGCCCATCTCGAACCGTCACGGGACCTGGAAGATGAACGCTTCCAGAGCGCGCTGGCGGACGCGATAGCCAATTTGCCGGAGCGTGAGCGACTGGTGTTGGCGCTGTACTACGACGAAGAGCTGAACCTCAAGGAAATCGGTGAGGTCCTGGGGGTCAGCGAATCGCGGGTCAGCCAGTTACACAGCCAGTGCGCGGCCCGCTTGCGGGGGCGTTTGGGAGAGTGGCGAGCGCGCTGACAGGCAGTGTGGGGACACTGCGAACGATACCGTCCAGGCCCTGCGCCCGGACGGGCTTGGCCCGTGGTGCGCCCCCGGTAGTCCTTTTTGTGTAACGCCTGTTGATTGATATGGCGCGCCCAGGTGCTGGGCGCGTTTAAGACTGCTTGGAGGTCGAATTGGACAAGAACATGAAAATCCTCATCGTTGATGACTTCTCAACGATGCGGCGGATCATAAAAAACCTGTTGCGTGACCTTGGGTTCACTAACACGGTCGAGGCGGATGACGGTATTACGGCGATTCCGATCCTCAACAGCGGGAGCATCGACTTTCTGGTAACGGACTGGAACATGCCGGGCATGACCGGTATCGATCTGCTGCGCCACGTGCGCGCCGATGAAAAACTGCGCAGCCTGCCTGTGCTGATGGTGACCGCTGAAGCCAAGCGTGAACAGATCATCGAAGCCGCCCAGGCCGGGGTCAACGGCTACGTGGTCAAGCCATTCACTGCACTGGCCTTGAAAGAGAAGATCGAAAAGATCTTCGAACGCATCGGTCATTGATGCTGCCACGGGGGAGCTATGGAGCATAAAGAATCATCGCAGGCCGACTTTGAGTCGACCCTGAAAAAACATGCTCATCAACTCGTCGAAAGCCTTGAAAGAGGCCAGTTCGGCGACGCGGTGCAGTTGATCCATGAGCTCAACCAGACCCGTGACCGCGGCCTGTACCAGGAAGTGGGCAAGCTCACCCGTGAGTTGCACAGTGCGATAGTCAATTTTCAGATTGACCCGCACATGCCCCAGGCCGAGGAAATCTCGCAGATCACGGATGCCACCGAACGCCTGTCCTACGTGGTCAGGCTGACTGAGGCGGCGGCCAACCGCACCATGGACCTGGTGGAAAACGCCACGCCTCTGGTCAACGGTATGGCCAGTGAAGCCAAGGCCCTGAGCACTGACTGGGGCCGGTTCATGCGTCGGGAAGTGGGCGCTGAGGAGTTTCGTGAGCTGGCGCGTCGGGTCGAGGGCTTTTTGTCCCGCAGCGAGCAGGAAAACCGCACGGTTTCCAGCAACCTCAATGACATTCTGCTGGCCCAGGATTACCAGGACCTCACCGGTCAGGTGATCAAGCGTGTGACCCAACTGGTCACCGAAGTGGAAAGCAACCTGCTCAAACTGGTGTTGATGGCGGGCCAGGTCGACCGGTTTGCCGGCATCGAACATGACCGCGCAGCGATCCTTTCTGAAAAAGATCCACAAAAACACCTCGCCAAGGGTGAAGGTCCGCAGATTCATGCCGATAAACGTGAAGACGTTGTATCCGGGCAAGACGACGTAGACGATTTGCTGTCCAGTTTAGGCTTCTAAGGAGCACACCCATGAGCTTCGGCGCCGATGAAGAAATCCTTCAGGATTTCCTTGTAGAGGCCGGCGAAATTTTAGAGCAACTGTCCGAACAACTGGTCGAGCTGGAAAGCCGACCGGATGATGCGAACCTGCTCAATGCAATTTTTCGCGGTTTTCATACTGTAAAAGGGGGCGCCGGCTTCCTCCAGCTCCACGAGCTGGTGGAGTGCTGTCACATCGCCGAGAACGTGTTCGACATCCTGCGCAAGGGTGAGCGGCACGTCGACTCGGAACTGATGGACGTGATCCTGGAAGCACTGGACGCGGTCAACGGCATGTTCAGTGAAGTGCGCGAGCGCGCACCGATCACTGCCGCCACGCCGGAACTGCTGGCCGCCCTGGCGCGCCTGGCGGAACCTGCGGCCAACGCTCCCGTGGTGGAAGCGGTGGCTGAGCCGGTTGCCGAGCCTGCGGGCGACGTGACCGACAGCGAATTTGAACAACTGCTGGACTCGCTGAACGCCGTCAAGGCCGAAGCCGAAGCGCCGGCAGCCAGTGCGCCGGCCATGGTGCCGACCACCGAAGACATTACCGACGCCGAGTTCGAGTCGTTGCTCGACCAGTTGCACGGCAAGGGCCAGTTTGCCCCGGACGCGGTGGCCGCAGCGCCAGCGCCAACGGAAGCCGCGGCGCCCGTCAGCAATGAAATCACCGACGACGAATTTGAAGCGCTGCTGGACCAGTTGCACGGCAAAGGCTCGTTTGCCGCCGAGGCTCTGCCGGAAGTCGCCGCAACGGCCGCCGCGCCTGCGGCACCCGCTGCTGCGCCGGCCGCCGATGGACTGATCTCCGATCACGAATTCGAAGCCCTGCTGGATGAACTGCACGGCAAGGGCAAGTTCACCGAAGTGGTCGGCGCTGCTGCACCGGCTGCTGCCGCAGCTGTCGCAACACCGGCTCCTGCCGCCAAGGCTGCCGCGCCTGTCGCAGCGAAAGCGGCTCCGGCTCCGACTCCAGCACCGGCCCGGGCTGCCACGGCTGCCCCGGCCCCGGACAAGCAACCGGCCAGTGAAGCCGAAACCACCGTGCGGGTTGATACCGCGCGCCTGGACGACATCATGAACATGGTCGGTGAACTGGTGCTGGTGCGTAACCGCCTGGTGCGCCTGGGCCTGAACAGTGGCGACGAGGCCATGCAAAAGGCCGTGTCGAACCTCGACGTGGTCACCGCAGACTTGCAGACCGCCGTCATGAAGACCCGGATGCAGCCGATCAAGAAAGTCTTCGGCCGTTTCCCGCGCCTGGTTCGCGACCTGGCACGCCAGCTCAAGAAAGAGATCAACCTGGAACTGGTGGGTGAAGAAACCGACCTCGACAAGAACCTTGTCGAGGCCCTGGCCGACCCGCTGGTCCACTTGGTGCGCAACGCGGTCGACCACGGTGTCGAGACGCCGGAAGAGCGCGAAGCCTCGGGCAAGAACCGCCAGGGCAAAGTGATCCTGGCGGCCGAACAGGAAGGCGACCATATCCTGCTGTCGATCACCGATGACGGCAAAGGCATGGACCCCACGGTACTGCGCAACATTGCAGTCAAGCGTGGGGTGATGGACAAGGACGCCGCCGACCGCCTCACCGACACCGAGTGCTACAACCTGATCTTCGCCCCGGGCTTCTCCACCAAGACCGAGATTTCCGACGTGTCGGGCCGTGGCGTGGGCATGGACGTGGTGAAGACCAAGATCAGCCAGCTCAACGGCTCGATCAACATCTACTCGACCAAGGGCCAGGGCTCGAAGATCGTCATCAAGGTGCCGTTGACCCTGGCGATCATGCCGACCCTGATGGTGATGCTGGGCAACCAGGCGTTCGCCTTCCCGCTGGTCAACGTCAACGAAATCTTCCACCTCGACCTGTCGCGCACCAACGTGGTGGACGGCCAGGAAGTGGTGATCGTGCGCGACAAGGCGTTGCCGCTGTTCTACCTCAAGCGCTGGCTGGTGGCTTCGGCCAAGCATGAAGAGCAGCGCGAAGGCCATGTGGTGATTCTTTCCGTGGGCACCCAGCGTATCGGCTTCGTGGTCGATCAACTGGTGGGCCAGGAAGAAGTGGTCATCAAGCCTTTGGGCAAAATGCTGCAGGGAACCCCGGGCATGTCGGGTGCGACCATTACCGGTGACGGTCGGATCGCGCTGATTCTGGATGTTCCGAGCATGCTCAAGCGTTACGCCGCACGGCGTATTTGATTCGGCCCGGGCAGGGCGGTTGTCCCTCGCCCGGCCTAACGGAGTGTTTATGGTAGTCAAGGTCCTGGTGGTGGACGATTCGGGTTTCTTCCGCCGCCGCGTCTCGGAAATTCTTTCATCGGATTCCAATATCCAGGTGGTCGGCACGGCCACCAACGGCAAAGAGGCGATCGATCAGGCCCTGGCCCTCAAGCCGGACGTGATCACCATGGACTACGAGATGCCGATGATGGACGGCATCACGGCGGTGCGGCACATCATGCAGCGCTGCCCGACGCCGGTGTTGATGTTCTCTTCGCTGACCCACGAAGGCGCCCGGGTCACCCTGGATGCGCTGGATGCCGGCGCGGTGGACTTCCTGCCGAAGAATTTCGAAGACATCTCGCGCAACCCCGAGAAGGTCAAGCAGATGCTCTGCGAGAAGGTGCACAGCATCTCCCGCAGTAACCGTCGCAGCCTGTTCAGTGCGCCGGCGCCCGCACCCGTTACGCCGCCACCGGCCGCCCCGAGCACCTTTGGTCGCCCGGCGCCGGCACCGGTTGCGCGCCCGGCCGCCGCCCCGGTGCGTACGGCTGCGCCCGCCGCACATTCACCTGCGCCCA
Organism: Pseudomonas sp. GP01-A4; assembly: GCF_058780865.1. Lineage (NCBI taxonomy): Bacteria > Pseudomonadati > Pseudomonadota > Gammaproteobacteria > Pseudomonadales > Pseudomonadaceae > Pseudomonas > Pseudomonas sp. GP01-A4. Next base: position 15,991 of record NZ_JBYSWF010000002.1, on the reverse strand, counting down.
AGCGCAAGGCCTACAAGCTGGTGGCCATCGGTACGTCCACCGGCGGCCCGGTGGCCTTGCAGCGGGTGTTGACCCAATTGCCGGCGAACTTCCCGGCGCCGATCGTGTTGATCCAGCACATGCCGGCCGCGTTCACCAAGGCGTTCGCCGAGCGCCTGGACAAGCTGTGCCGCATCAGCGTCAAGGAAGCCGAGGATGGCGACATCCTGCGTCCGGGTCTGGCGCTGCTGGCCCCTGGTGGCAAGCAGATGATGGTCGATGGCCGTGGTGCGATCAAAATCCTGCCGGGTGACGAACGCCTGAACTACAAGCCGTGTGTGGATATCACCTTCGGGTCTGCGGCCAAATCCTACGGCGACAAAGTTTTGGCGGTGGTGTTGACCGGCATGGGCGCCGACGGCCGTGAAGGCGCGCGCCTGCTCAAGCAGGGCGGCAGCGCGATCTGGGCCCAGGATGAAGCCAGCTGCGTGATCTATGGCATGCCCATGGCCATCGTCAAGGCCGACCTGGCCGACGCCGTCTACAGCCTGGACGACATCGGCAAGCACCTGGTGGAGGCTTGCCTCTGATGGATGTATTGAGCCTGATTGGCATCATCATGGCGTTTGTCGCGATTATCGGCGGCAACTACCTCGAAGGCGGCCACCTGGGTGCCCTGGCCAACGGCCCGGCGGCGTTGATCGTGATCGGCGGCACCGTGGGCGCGGCGTTGTTGCAGTCGCCCATGAGTTCGTTCAAGCGCGCGATGCAGATCCTCATCTGGATTATCTTCCCGCCGCGTGTCGACTTGCCGGGCGGCATCGACCGCGTGGTCAACTGGAGCCTCACGGCGCGCAAGGAAGGCCTGCTCGGGCTGGAAGGCGTGGCCGATGCCGAGCCCGACAGCTACGCCCGCAAAGGCCTGCAACTGCTGGTGGACGGCGCCGAGCCGGAAGCGATTCGCAGCATCCTCGAAGTGGACTTCTACACCCAGGAAAGCCGCGACATCAACGCTGCCAAAGTCTTTGAAAGCATGGGCGGCTACGCGCCGACCATCGGCATCATCGGTGCGGTGATGGGCTTGATCCACGTGATGGGCAACCTGGCCGATCCGTCGCAACTGGGCAGCGGGATTGCCGTGGCGTTCGTCGCCACCATCTACGGCGTGGCCAGTGCCAACCTGGTGTTGTTGCCGGTGGCCAGCAAGCTCAAGTCGATCGCCCTGCGCCAGTCGCGTTATCGCGAGATGTTGCTCGAAGGCATCCTCTCGATTGCCGAGGGTGAAAACCCGCGCTCCATCGAATTGAAGCTCCAGGGCTTCATGGATTGATGGGAGGTATTTGTTGTGAGCCGTCGCCGCCGCGAGCCTGAAGAACACGTCAACCATGAACGCTGGCTGGTGTCCTACGCCGACTTCATTACGTTGCTGTTCGCGTTTTTTGTGGTGATGTACTCCATTTCCTCGATCAACGAAGGCAAGTACAAAGTCATTTCCCAGGCGCTGATTGGCGTGTTCAACGACGCTGACCGCGCCCTCAAGCCGATACCCATTGGCGAAGAACGCCCCAAGACCGTGACCCCGGCCAAGCCGCTGGTCAACGACAGCGATGAAACCGCCGCCGGCATCGGTGGCACCAGCGACCCGCTGAAAAGCATCGCCGATAACATCAGCGCGGCCTTTGGCGACCTGATCAGCTCCAACCAGATGACCGTGCGCGGCAATGAGTTGTGGGTCGAGATCGAGCTCAATTCCAGCCTGCTGTTCGCCAGTGCCGATGCAATGCCCAGCGACCAGGCGTTTACCATCATCGACAAGGTGGCGGCGATCCTGAAGCCGTTTGAAAACCCGGTCCACGTTGAAGGCTTTACCGATAACCTGCCGATCAGTACCGCGCAGTACCCGACCAACTGGGAGCTGTCTTCGGCCCGGGCGGCGAGTATTGTACGAATGCTCGCGATGCAGGGTGTGAACCCCGGGCGCCTGGCGTCGGTGGGTTACGGCGAGTTCCAGCCGGTGGCCAATAACGCCACGGCGGAAGGCCGTGCGCGCAACCGTCGGGTGGTGCTGGTGGTGTCGCGCAACCTGGACGTACGCCGCAGCCTGACCGGTACCGGCACTGCCAATGCAACACCGGATGCCGCCTTGAAGCGGGCTGGCACACAAACTGCACCAGCGCCCGTAAAGGCGCCGGTTCGCGGGAGTGCCGTCAATTCTCCGTCACCGGCTCTATAACCCCATGCAATTTCTCGGTCGAGCCTGTGCCTGCCGGGAGGAACAATCCGAATGAGAGTCTGGGCAGTTGCCAATCAAAAGGGTGGTGTCGGTAAAACCACCACGTCCATCGCCTTGGCCGGCTTGCTGGCCGAGGCCGGCAAGCGTGTGGTCGTGGTCGACCTGGACCCCCACGGCTCCATGACCAGCTATTTCGGCTATGACCCGGATGCCCTGGAACACAGTTGCTACGACCTGTTCCTGCACAAGGGCAGCGTGCCGGCCGACTTGCCGGGGCAACTGTTGCTGCCTACCAGCAATGAAAAGATCTCGCTGTTGCCGTCCAGCACCGCCCTGGCCACCCTTGAGCGCCAGTCGCCGGGGCAGAGCGGCCTGGGCCTGGTGATCGCCAAGACCCTGGCGCAGCTGTGGCAGGACTTCGACTACGCGATCATCGACAGCCCGCCGTTGCTCGGCGTGCTGATGGTCAACGCCCTGGCCGCCAGCCAACAGCTGGTGATCCCGGTGCAGACCGAGCACCTGGCCGTCAAGGGCCTGGAGCGGATGGTCAGTACCCTGGCGATGATCAACCGCTCGCGCAAGCAAGCGCTGCCGTTCAGCATCGTGCCGACCCTGTTTGACCGCCGTACCCAGGCGTCCCTCGGCACCTTGCGGGTATTGCGCGATGCTTATCCGGACACCATCTGGCAAGGCTACATCCCGGTGGACACGCGCCTGCGGGATGCGAGCCGGGCAGGGCTGACGCCGTCGCAGTTCGACGGCAAGAGCCGTGGGGTGCTGGCGTATCGGGCGTTGCTCAAGCACCTGTTGTCCCAGCAACTTGTGGCGCAGGTGGCGTGATGATCATAAACAGCCCTGTAGGAGCCTGGCTTGCCAGCGATGCAGACGCCGCGGTTTTCCTGACCAAACCGGCTCTCGATTCAAGTCCGGACACTCACAGGCCGATAACCTCTGAATACAGGGTTGATGGGGCTTGCGCGTGGGCATACAGATGAACCGTCCCGTTGATTTCAAGACCCGGCCGCAACTGGCGCTGGAGTCCTACCTGGACGCTTTGCTCCAGGACGCCACCGAGGAGATGCCGGAGCCGATTCTGATCCTCGATGAAGTCATCGAGCCTGAACCTGCTGCCCTGGACGAGTTTCAGCTGGCGGTCCTGGAAGAGCAGGCCCGTGATGCGTTGGTGGTTCCCGTAGCAGTTCCTGTACCGGTTGCTGTGCCCGTCGAGCCTGTGGTGATTGCGCCTGTAGTGGTGGAGCCGGTGGTTGAGGTTCACCTCCCGCCGAGCATCACGCCGCCGCCGGTACAGGGCGACGGTCGCCCGGTGTGGGCTGCGGAGCCGTTCGAATGTTTGCTGTTCGATGTCGCCGGGCTGACCCTGGCCGTGCCGCTGGTGTGCCTGGGGTCGATCTACTCCCTGGAAGGCCAGGAGTTGACGCCGTTGTTCGGCCAGCCGGATTGGTTCCTCGGGATCCTGCCGAGCCAGCAGGGCAACTTGAAGGTATTGGACACCGCGCGTTGGGTGATGCCCGACCGCTACCGCGATGACTTCCGCCAGGGCCTGCAATACGTTATTTCGGTCCAGGGCTACGAGTGGGGGCTGGCGGTGCATCAGGTCAGCCGCTCATTGCGCCTGGACCCGAACGAAATCAAATGGCGCAGCCACCGGGGCCAGCGGCCATGGCTGGCGGGCACTGTGATCGAACACATGTGCGCGTTGCTGGATGTAGCCGAACTGGCGGAGTTGATTGCCAGCGGCGCGGTAAAAGCCATGCCGCTGAACAAACGCACTTGATAACAAGCAGCAGCGCTACGGCGCTGCCCAAGAACACACACCGTAACCAACGGTATTTGAAGGGGTCTGGAGTATGAACAAGTCAGTGTCCGCACAAGGTCTGGTGGATGATCCAATCCTGCAATGGGTCACCTTCAAGCTGGACAACGAGTCCTACGGCATCAACGTGATGCGTGTGCAGGAAGTGCTGCGCTACACCGAAATCGCTCCGGTTCCGGGTGCCCCAAGCTATGTGCTGGGCATCATCAACCTGCGCGGCAACGTGGTGACCGTGATCGACACCCGCCAGCGTTTTGGCCTGGTGCCGACCGAAGTCAACGACAACACCCGCATCGTGATCATCGAAGCCGACAAGCAAGTGGTCGGGATCATGGTCGACAGCGTGGCGGAAGTGGTTTACCTGCGCCAATCCGAAGTCGAGACTGCGCCGAACGTCGGCAACGAAGAATCGGCCAAGTTCATCCAGGGTGTCTGCAACAAGAACGGCGAACTGCTGATTCTGGTTGAGCTGGACAAGATGATGAGCGAAGAAGAGTGGCAGGACCTGGAGAATATCTGATTGTTTCTTGAGGTAGCGGTGATCGTCCTGGCCATCCTTTGGGCCGGGACCCTGGGCTTCCTGCTGCGTTATGTTCGCCAGCAACGGGAATTGGCCACTCGACAAGTCGAGCGCGACGCTGTGCGCGACCGGCGGATCCTGGAGCTGGCCAAGCGGGTCGACCACTTCCAGCAAAGTGCGGTGCGTGTGGGTGATGAAGTGCACGAGCTGCGTTCGGTGCTGGCGCCGTTGCCGGACAAGCTGTCGGCACTCGAGCAGCGTGACCCGTCGAGCCTCTCATTCGCCCAGGCGGCGAAGCTGGTGGGCATGGGCGCCACGGTGGATGAGCTGACCCAGTCCTGCGGGTTGACCCAGGCTGAAGCGCAGTTGATGAGCCGGTTGCACAAGGACAGCTGAAGGTTACGAGCTGCAAGCGCTATTGCTTGCAGCTTATAGCCGGTGCCGGTTGCTCAGCCATTCGGCCATGGTCGAGTCCTCCAAAGCATATTCACCACGGTTGGCTTTCCAGACCAACTCCTTCTCCCGCAGCACTTCCAGTGCTTTCTGCACGTTTGGTGTGCTGGCGTTCGGCTCGACCTGGGCCTGTTCCAGCTTGCGGTTCACATCCTGGAAGGTTTTCTCCGCAAAAGGCGAGAACGCCTGCTTGCCCAGGGTTCGTTCGCCCATCACTTCAAGTACCGCCTGTTGCAGCGGCGAGAGGTCGTTGTAGGCGCTCTCGTAGTCGCTCCAGATGCCGGCCTGGTGATTGAGTGCCCCGGTCCTCAGCAACTCGCCAAGGTTGCTGGCTTCGCCAAGACCCACGCTCACTTCGGTCAGTAGTGTGTTGAGCATTTCCGGGCGCCGGCCAACGAGCTGGAAGGCATAGTCCATGTCCTCCAGGTTGAACTGGTTGGTCGCGGCCAGGCGCTGGTTCCAGAGGTCCGTCACGAACTCGACGAAATCCCGGCTCAACAGCGGGAACGGCGTGATATGGGCGCCGAAGAACGGTTGCTTGCTCTTGAGTACCAGGTTGGCCAGTTTGTCCCGGCTGGAGCCGGTGAAGACCAGGCGCAGGCCGTCGGCCGTGCTGCTGCCGTTGAGATGATCCCGTGCCGCCTTGAGGGCGAACATGGCGTTCACCCCGCCTTCGCTGTTGAGGGCGTGCTGGGCCTCGTCCACGATCAGCACGATCATTTGCCCCGAGACCTGGTGCAGCACGTCCAGGGCGTGGCTGAGCGTGGTGCCGGCGGGCAATTGCGGTTTGGTGAAGTCCCAACTCAAGGTGCGCAACAGGCTGATCTTGTCGATACCGGCTTTCTTGGCCGCCTTGCTCACTGCGCTTTCGAACTCGCCCAGGGCTTTGCCGATAGCGCCGGAGATCAGTTCGGCGGGGTCGACTTCGCGGTTCATCCACAGGTCCACGTACACCGGCAGCCAGCCCCGGGCCTTGCACTCGGGGATAAGGTCGTTGCGCAGGAACGTACTCTTGCCGGTACGGCGCGGAGCCGCGAGGAACATGCCGGAGCTGTAGTCGGCAAATGACTCGCCTGCCAGATCACGGGCGAGCGCTTCGGCGAGTAGCTTTCGACTGAGAATCGGGCGGGTAGGGCTCATGGGTTTATCCTGAACTATCGGGTTCGAGATAATCTATACCTCGAAAGATATAATTGCTATACACCACCCACCGCAACTGATCATTCCCACGCTCTGCGTGGGAATGCATCCCGTGACGCTCCGCGTCACCCCTGCGCAAGACTTGAACGTTGCAGCGCCAGTTGGACGCGGAGCGTCCGAGGCGGCGTTCCCACGCAGAGCGTGGGAACGATCAGCCGGCTCCCACCTTAATAATCGTCGCCTCTTTCCGTCACATCCCGCTCCACCGGCCCCGCGTCCGGGTCGTAGCCCACCGGGAACTTGCCCTTCAGCGTCCAGGCAAACGCGATGATCTCGGCGACGGTGCGGTACAACTCTTCCGGGATACTGTCGCCCAACTCCATGCGTGCCAGTAATTTGACCAGCTCGGCATTTTCGTAAATCGGGACTTCGTTCTCCCGGGCCAGCTTGAGGATGGCTTCGGCCAGGGCGTCATCGCCCTTGGCGGTGAGGGTAGGGGCTTGTTGCCCGTCGTATTTGAGGGCAATGGCCTGGCGGGGCGGGTTGGGGTTTTTCATGCGGTTTCATCCACCCAGCGTTGTTCGAGCCCGGTTTTCGGGCCCCGTGGCGGGGTGCCGAGGTGGCAGTCGAGGTCGCCGACGTTGAGTCCCGACGACACCAGGCGCTCGCGCAGGCTGCCGAGGTGGCTTTCGATCAGGCTGGCGGTGAAGGGCCGGGTCGCCCACAACTGGCTCGACAGTTTGCCCTGGCTCAGTTGCGCCTGGACCTGCAACGGGCCGAGCGGCTCCATGTCGAGCGCCATTTCCACGCGCCAGAGCATTTGCTTGGGATCCTTGCTGTCCTTGCGTTCCGGCTGTTCCTTGTCGGGCGCCGGTTCTTCCCGCTGGAACTTGACCTGCAACGGCACGATGTCCTGCAAGGTGCGCATGGGGATTTCCAGCTGCCAGGTGGTCAAGAGCTTGCCGTCGGCGGTGGTACCGGTCTGCTCCAGGCTCGACAGCTGATGGCTTTGCAGGCGGGAGATGGCCCCGGCGGCCAGGCGCAGCAGGTTTTCCAGGTCACTTTCACCTTCCAGGCGTTGCATCAGCCGATCGGGCAGCGGAAAGCCCGCGGGCGCCTGCCTGGCGCCGACCTGGCCGAGGGTACCCAGCGGGCTGCGTACGAAGCTGGGCAGCAACTGCGCCAGGGTGTTGGCAGCGAGGATCGCATTCAGATTGGTGCTGGCGGGCAGGGATGGCAGCAGGTCGGCGACGAAGCGCAGCAGCGCGCCTTTCATGTCCAGCGGCGGTATCTGCGGGTTTTGCCCGGCCAGCAACTTGGCTTCGAGGAAGGTCCCGCTGTTCTGGATCAGTTGCGCCAGCACCTTGGGGTTGCTGGCCTGGGCCAGGTCGGGCAGGCCGGCGAGCAAACGCTCGGCGGCGGCGCGCAGGTCGGCCCCGGTGCTGTCGCTGCTGGTCGCCGGCAGGCTTTGCAGCGCGGTGAACACCACGTCCAGCGAGCCCTGGCGGCTTTGCTGGGTGGAGAGTTGCTGGGCCACGGCCAATTGGTCCTGGCGCCCGCTCAGCGGTACAAAGCTCAAGGTCTGCGCACTTTGCACCACGGCGCTGAGCAGGCTGCCGACGCGCAAGGGCTGCGGGCTTTCGACGGTCAGGGTCGCGCCGCTGAGGACGTTATTGAGCACCGACACCAGTGAGCGATACACCACCGGCTGGTTGGCGCCCTGTGGCAGCGCCTGGGTGGTCAGCACCTTGCCTTGCAGCAGGGTGCCCACCGGTAACTGGCTGGTATCGATACGCGTCAGCGCGGCGACGCTGGAACTCAGGGCCTGCTGCAGGCTGATGGACAAATTGCCCGACGGCGTCTGGCTGACTTCCACCTGGGTACCCAGCGGCAGCGGCTGGCTGCTGCTGGCCTGCACCAGGGTTTGCCGGCCGCCTTCCAGGGTCAGCTTGAGCAGCAACTGAAATGCATCGCCGCCTTGTTTCAGTGCCAGCACCTCGGCATTTACGGTTTTTCCGGGGTCGATCAGGCCGGTCTGCGGCTCCAGCAGTTTCAGCAACTCGCCCGCTGCAGGCGCGGGCGCAGGCCCGGCCGGAAGCGTCGGGGGGAGCGTGGGAAGATTGATCTCACCGGTCATCGTGCGCGCCGTCTCAGGGGAAATTGCCCTCTTTAGAGTAGGGCATCACATGTATAATGCCGCCCGTCTTCAAAGAGAGCGTTAAAAACAACACAACTGATTGATCCAGCTCTCTAAAAACGGTCGCCAAAGCAGTTAATGTGCATCTCTTTAACGGCCGTTCCACCGCCGACTTGAACCGTAAAGGCCCGCGATCTCTTGACCAGCCCTCTTCTAGAAGCCGTAGCGCTCGCCTGTGAACGTGACCTGCGGATGCTGTTCGAACACCTCGAACTGCGTCTGGCGGGCGGCGACATGGTGCAGGTCAGCGGCCCCAACGGCAGCGGCAAGACCAGCCTGTTGCGCCTGCTGGCCGGTCTGATGCAGCCGACGGCGGGCGAAGTGCGGCTCAACGGCAAACCGTTGCACGAGCAGCGCACCGAGCTGGCGCGCAACCTGATCTGGATCGGCCACGCCGCCGGAATCAAGGATGTGCTTACCGCTGAAGAAAACCTCAGTTGGCTCAGCGCCCTGCATCATCCCGCCAGCCGCGAGGCGATCTGGCAGGCACTGGCCGCGGTTGGCCTCAAGGGTTTCGAAGACGTTCCCTGCCACACCCTGTCCGCCGGCCAGCAGCGCCGCGTGGCGCTGGCCCGTTTGTATCTCGACGGCCCGCCGCTATGGATTCTCGACGAACCCTTCACCGCCCTCGACAAACAAGGCGTCGCCCAGTTGGAAGAACACCTTGCCGCGCACTGCGAGCAGGGCGGCATGGTTGTCCTGACCACTCACCACACTTTGACGCGCATGCCCGCCGGTTACCGCGACCTCGACCTGGGCCGGTGGGCGGTATGAGCGTATTTGCCCTGTTGGTCGCCCGCGAAGCGCGGTTACTCTGTCGCCGTCCGGCCGAATTGGCCAACCCGCTGGTGTTCTTCGCGATTGTGATCGCGCTGTTCCCGTTGGCGGTGGGCCCCGAGACTAAACTGTTGCAAACCTTGTCTCCGGGACTGGTCTGGGTGGCGGCGCTTTTGTCAGTCCTGCTCTCGCTGGACGGGCTGTTTCGCAGTGATTTTGAAGACGGTTCCCTCGAACAGTGGGTCCTTTCGTCGCACCCCCTGCCACTTCTGGTATTGGCCAAGGTACTGGCACACTGGGCGTTTTCCGGCCTGGCGCTGGTATTGCTCGCGCCGCTGCTGGCGATGATGCTGGGGTTGCCCACCGAATGCCTGCCGGTGTTGCTCCTTTCCTTGTTGCTTGGCACGCCGGTTCTCAGTCTACTGGGCGCCGTAGGTGCGGCACTGACCGTCGGTTTGAAACGCGGTGGCCTGTTGTTGGCGCTGCTGATCTTGCCTTTGTATATCCCGGTGTTGATCCTGGGCAGCGGCGCGTTGCAAGCCGCGCTCCAGGGCATGCCGGCGACCGGTTACCTCCTGTGGCTTGGCAGCCTGGCCGCCCTGGCGGTAACCCTGACACCCTTTGCTATAGCGGCTGGCCTGAAGATCAGCGTCGGCGAATAATGAGGTCTGGTTAAGCGATAGAACCTTAACCAGTAAAGACCCTAAGCTTTTCGCAACGACGAAAAGCAACCGTGATGGAAACAGCATGAACTGGACCTGGTTTCACAAGCTCGGCTCGCCCAAATGGTTTTACGGCATCAGTGGCAAACTGCTGCCGTGGTTGAGCATCGCCGCGGTATTGCTGATCGGCATCGGCCTGGTCTGGGGCCTGGCCTTCGCGCCGCCGGACTATCAGCAAGGCAACAGCTTTCGCATCATCTACATCCACGTGCCTGCCGCGATGCTGGCCCAGTCCTGCTACGTGATGCTGGCGGTGTGCGGCATCGTCGGCCTGGTGTGGAAGATGAAACTGGCGGATGTGGCCCTGCAATGCGCCGCGCCCATCGGTGCCTGGATGACCGCCGTGGCGCTGGTCACCGGCGCGATCTGGGGCAAGCCGACCTGGGGTTCGTGGTGGGTATGGGATGCGCGACTCACCTCGATGCTGATCCTGCTGTTCCTGTACTTCGGCCTGATTGCCCTGGGCAACGCCATCAGCAACCGTGACAGCGCCGCCAAGGCCTGCGCGGTGCTGGCGATCGTCGGCGTGATCAACATCCCGATCATCAAATACTCGGTGGAGTGGTGGAACACCCTGCACCAGGGCGCCACCTTCACCCTCACCGAAAAGCCGGCAATGCCCGTGGAAATGTGGGCGCCGCTGCTGCTGATGGTGCTGGGGTTCTACTGCTTCTTCGGCGCCGTGCTGCTGATGCGCATGCGCCTCGAAGTGCTCAAGCGTGAAGCCCGCACCAGTTGGGTCAAGGCCGAAGTACAAAACAGCCTGGGAGCCCGTGGATGAGCTTCAACTCTTTCAGTGATTTTCTCGCCATGGGCCATCACGCCCTGTACGTCTGGACGGCCTATGGCATTTGCCTGGCGGTGCTGGCCTTCAACGTCGCCGCGCCGATCTTGGCCCGCAAGCGTTACCTGCAACAAGAGGCGCGTCGTTTGCGCCGGGAGACCGAAAAGTGAATCCGCTGCGTAGAAAGCGTCTGTTGATCATCCTGGCCATCATGGCCGGTGTCGGCATTGCCGTGACCCTGGCCCTGAGCGCCCTGCGGGAGAACATCAACCTGTTCTACACCCCGACCCAGATCGCCAACGGCGAAGCGCCGCTGGATACCCGAATCCGTGCCGGTGGCATGGTCGAGAAAGGCTCGTTGCAACGCTCCGGCGACTCCCTGGACGTCAAGTTCATCGTCACCGACTTCAACAAGTCCGTGACCATCACCTATCGCGGCATCCTCCCGGACCTGTTCCGCGAAGGGCAGGGCATCGTTGCCCTCGGCAAGCTCAACGCCGACGGCGTGGTGGTGGCCGATGAAGTGCTGGCCAAGCACGATGAAAAATACATGCCGCCGGAAGTCACCAAGGCCCTCAAAGACAGCGGCCAATCCGCCCCGACCCCTGCCAAGGAGGGCTAAGTCATGACGTCCGCACTGTTTATTCCGGAGTTGGGCCAGTTGGCGATGATCCTCGCCCTGTGCTTTGCCATCGTCCAGGCCGTGGTCCCGTTGCTGGGCGCCTGGCGCGGTGACCGCCTGTGGATGAGCCTGGCCCAGCCGGCTGCCTGGGGCCAGTTCGCCTTTCTGGTGTTCGCCTTCGGTTGCCTGACCTACGCCTTCATGACCGACGACTTTTCTGTCGCCTACGTCGCCAATAACTCCAACAGCGCCTTGCCCTGGTACTACAAGTTCAGCGCCGTGTGGGGCGCCCACGAAGGTTCGTTGCTGCTGTGGGCATTGATCCTCGGCGGCTGGACCTTTGCCGTCTCGATCTTCTCCCGCCAACTGCCGCAAGTGATGCTGGCCCGGGTGCTGGCGGTGATGGGCATGATCAGCATCGGCTTCCTGCTGTTCCTGATCATGACCTCCAACCCGTTCACCCGCATCCTGCCGCAGATCCCGGTCGACGGGCACGACCTCAACCCGCTGCTGCAAGACATCGGCCTTATCGTGCACCCGCCGATGCTCTACATGGGCTACGTCGGTTTCTCGGTCGCCTTCGCCTTCGCCATCGCCGCCTTGCTCGGCGGGCGTCTCGATGCCGCCTGGGCGCGCTGGTCGCGGCCGTGGACCATCGTCGCCTGGGCATTCCTCGGCATCGGCATCACCCTGGGCTCGTGGTGGGCCTACTACGAACTCGGCTGGGGCGGCTGGTGGTTCTGGGACCCGGTGGAAAACGCCTCCTTCATGCCCTGGCTGGTGGGCACCGCGCTGATTCACTCGCTGGCAGTCACGGAAAAACGCGGCGTGTTCAAAAGCTGGACCGTGTTGCTGGCCATCGCCGCGTTTTCCCTGAGCCTGCTGGGTACGTTCCTGGTGCGTTCCGGCGTACTGACCTCGGTGCACGCGTTTGCCTCCGACCCGGAGCGCGGCGTGTTCATCCTGATCTTCCTGCTGTTCGTGGTCGGCGGCTCCCTGACGCTGTTCGCCCTGCGTGCGCCAGTGGTCAAGAGCCACGTGGGCTTCAACCTCTGGTCCCGGGAAACCCTGCTGCTGGGTAATAACCTGGTGCTGGTGGTGGCGGCCTCGATGATTCTGCTCGGTACCCTGTACCCGCTGGTGCTGGATGCCCTGAGCGGCGCCAAGCTGTCCGTCGGCCCGCCGTACTTCAACGCGCTGTTCATCCCCTTGATGGCGCTGCTGATGGTGGTGATGGCGGTCGGCGTACTGGTGCGCTGGAAAGACACCCCGGTGAAATGGCTGGTGGGCATGCTCACCCCGGTACTGCTGGGCAGCGCCGCATTGGCGGTGATCGCCGGGATTGCCTACGGCGACTTCAACTGGGCCGTGCTTGCCACCTTCATGCTCGCGGCCTGGGTATTGCTGGCCGGTGTACGCGACCTGATCGACAAGACCCGCCACAAAGGTTTGATCAAAGGCTTGCCGACCATGACCCGCAGTTACTGGGGCATGCAGGTCGCCCACATCGGCATCGCCGTGTGCGCTCTGGGTGTGGTGTTGTCCAGCCAGAACAGCGCCGAGCGCGACCTGCGCCTGGCCCCCGGCGAGTCCATGGACCTGGCCGGCTACCACTTCATTTTCGAAGGCGCCAAGCACTTCGAAGGCCCGAATTTCACCTCCGACAAAGGCACCGTACGTGTGGTGCGCAACGGTAAGGAAATCGCCGTGCTGCACCCGGAAAAACGCCTGTACACCGTGCAAAGCTCGATGATGACAGAAGCCGGGATCGACGCCGGTTTCACCCGCGACCTCTACGTCGCCCTGGGTGAACCGTTGGGCGATGGCGCCTGGGCCGTGCGGGTCCACGTCAAACCGTTTGTGCGCTGGATCTGGTTCGGCGGCCTGCTCACCGGCTTCGGTGGTTTGCTGGCAGCGATGGACCGGCGCTACCGGGTCAAGGTCAAGAGCCGGGTGCGTGAAGCCCTCGGTCTGCAAGGAGCGGCGGTATGAAGCGTTGGTTGATGGTGTTACCGCTGGCGGCGTTTCTGGTGGTGGCGGTGTTCCTGTATCGCGGGCTGTACCTGGACCCGGCCGAGCTGCCGTCGGCCATGATCGGCAAGCCATTTCCGGCGTTCTCGCTGCCGACGGTGCAGGGCGACAAGACCCTGACCCAGGCTGATTTGCTGGGCAAACCGGCACTGGTCAACGTGTGGGGCACCTGGTGCATTTCCTGCCGCGTGGAGCATCCGGTGCTGAACAAGCTGGCGGAGAAGGGCGTGGTGATCTACGGCATCAACTACAAGGACGACAATGCTGCCGCCCTGAAGTGGCTGGCTGAATTCCACAACCCGTACCAGCTGGATATCCGCGACGAAGACGGCAACCTCGGGCTGAACCTTGGTGTGTACGGCGCTCCGGAAACCTTCTTCATCGACGCCAAGGGCGTGATCCGCGACAAGTACGTGGGCGTGATCGACGAAGTGGTGTGGCGCGAGCAACTGGCCGCCAAGTACCAGGCGCTGGTGGATGAGGCCAAGCCATGAAGCGTTGGTTAGCCGCCGCTGTGTTGGGCTTGAGCATGGTCGGCGTGGCCCACGCCGCCATCGACACTTACGAATTTGCCAAGGACGGAGACCGCGAGCGTTTTCGCGAACTGACCAAGGAGCTGCGCTGCCCCAAGTGCCAGAACCAGGATATCGCCGACTCCAACGCACCGATCGCCGCCGACCTGCGCAAAGAGATTTTCCGCATGCTCGGCGAGGGCAAGGACAATCAGCAGATCATCGACTTCATGGTCGACCGCTACGGTGACTTCGTGCGCTACAAGCCGGCGCTCACCGGCAAGACAGCGCTGCTGTGGTTCGGCCCCGCCGGGTTGTTGCTCACAGGCTTAGTCGTTATGGCGGTGATTGTGCGCCGCCGTCGTGTCGCCCCGGCCGATGGCTCGGACTCGCTTTCCGTCGATGAGCGTCAACGCCTCGACCAACTGCTGGACAAAAAAACTGATGATTGATTTCTGGCTCGCAGCAGGTCTGCTGCTTCTGATTGCCTTGAGTTTCCTGCTGATCCCGGTGTTACGCGGCCGCCGTGCCCAGCGTGAAGAGGATCGCACTGCATTGAACGTGGCGCTGTACCAGGAACGCGTGGCGGAACTGCAAACCCAGCAGACCGAAGGCGTGCTGGATGCGGCCCAGCTGGACAGCGGCCGCGCTGAAGCAGCTCGCGAGTTGCTGGCGGATACCGAGGGCGTGGAAAAGCCTCGGGAGTCGCGCCTCGGCAAACCGTTGCCGTTGCTCGCGGCGTTTCTGGTGCCGGTGCTGGGCGTGGCGCTGTACCTGCATTACGGTGCCAGCGACAAGGTCGAACTGACCCGTGAATTCTCCCAGCCGCCGGTGTCCATGGAAGACATGACCCGCCGCCTGGAGCGCGCCGCAGCGGCCCAGCCGGACTCGCCGGAAGGCCTGTATTTCCTCGGTCGCGCCTACATGGCCCAGGACCGTTCCGCCGATGCGGCCAACGTCTTCGAGCGCACCGTGGCCCTGGCCGGTCGCCAGCCCGAGTTGCTCGGCCAGTGGGCCCAGGCCCAGTACTTTGCCGACAACAAACAGTGGTCGCCCAAGGTCCAGGCCCTGACCGACGAAGCACTGAAACTCGACCCGAAGGAAGTCACCAGCCTCGGCCTGCTGGGGATCGCCGCCTTTGAAGGCCAGCGTTACCAGGAAGCGATCGACTACTGGAACCGCCTGCTGGCGCAACTGCCACCGGACGACAATTCCCGTGCCGCGCTGCAAGGCGGGATCGATCGGGCCGCCGAGAAGCTCAAGGAGAGCGGCGGCAGCGTGGCGCCCGTGAAGGCAGAAAAACAGATGCAAGTGCGGGTGGACCTGGCCGCCGATGTGAAGGCCAAGGCCCTGCCGACCGACAGCGTGTTCATCTTCGCCCGTGCCGTCAAAGGCCCGCCTGCGCCATTGGCGGCCAAGCGCGTGACCGTGGCCGACCTGCCGATCACCGTCGAGCTGGGCGACAGCGACGCGATGATGCCGCAGTTGAAACTGTCCAACTTTCCCGAAGTCCAACTGGTTGCGCGCATATCCCGGGCAGGTGTTCCCACAGCTGGCGAGTGGATCGGCCGCAGCCAACCCCTGGCCAGCAGCACCACTGCGCTGCAGCAGCTGACCATCGACAGTCCGGACCAATAATTCGAGGAAATGCCCATGACCGCTATCGCACGTATCACCCTGCTCAGCCTGGTACTGGGGTTGAGTGCTTGTGCGGTCCATCGGCCTCCGTCGCCTACCGGGCCGACTATTCCACCGACAGGGCCGTCGACCCAGCCGAGCACCCAGCCCTCGAGCCCGGTGATCAAACCGTCGAAGCCGGTGCCGAGCTCCTCGCCGACCTTCGCACCGCCACCGGGTGCGGCCAGTCACTGGGACGGGAAGATGCAGGTGTACGTGCTGGACGAACAGCCGGATACGTTCTACCGCCAGCGCACCTACTATCGCTGGAGTAACGGCTGGAGCCGGTCCATCAGCCCGAACGGGCCTTGGGAAGAGACCGATGTCCATGGCGTACCGCCGGGGTTGAGCAAGCAGTACGCACAATGAAAAAAGGCGACCTTCGGGTCGCCTTTTTCATGACTGGTTTGGAATACAGTCCACCCAACAACAAAGCTCAAATGTGGGAGCGGGCTTGCTCGCGAATACGGCGTGTCAGCCAACAAATCGGGCACTGATATACCGTATTCG